>JAAWKB010000078.1 GCA_022797115.1 Oscillospiraceae bacterium | reverse complement strand
CCGGCCCCCGGCCACCCGGACGGCACCCTGGTCAACGCCCTGCTCCACCACTGCGGCGGGAGCCTGAGCGGCATAGGGGGCGCGCTGCGCCCGGGTATTGTCCACCGCATTGACCGGGACACCAGCGGACTGATCATTGCCGCGAAGAATGACGCCGCCCACCAGGCCCTGGCGGCCCAGCTCCAGGACCACAGCCTGGCGCGGACCTATGAGGCCGTCGTAACCGGCGGGCTGCGGGAGGACAGCGGCACTGTGGACGCCCCCATTGGCCGCCACCACACAGACCGGAAGAAGATGGCTGTCACCAGCCATGGGGGACGCCGTGCCGTGACCCACTGGGAGGCGCTCGCACGCTTTCCGGGCTTCACCCATGTGCGCTGCCGCCTGGAGACCGGCCGCACCCACCAGATCCGGGTACACATGGCCTATCTGGGCCACCCGATCTACGGCGACACGGTCTACGGGGCAAAAAAGCCGGTCCCGGGCCTGACCGGGCAATGCCTCCAGGCGGTGGGCCTGCGCTTTCTCCACCCCCGGACCGGGGAGGTCGTGGAACTGTCCTGCCCGCGCAGCGGGGAGTTTGAAAAGGTGCTGGCAGACCTGCGGCGGGCAACCCGGTGAGGGGCTGCCCGCCGCGCAGACGTATCAGCGGTCTGATGGAGCGTCTTGGGCGAACACCAGCAGGATTTGCAGCGTATCCCCCACAATTTGAGCGGATACCCGCCCACCCATCTGCTCCATCAGCTCCCGGACAATAGACAGGCCCAGACCGGCCCCGCCCTTCCCACGGGCGGGGCTGCTCTGGTAAAAGCGGTCAAATAGATGGTCCGGGTCGGGCCTGGGGCCGGGGCCCAGCGGATTGGAGAAGCAGACGCCCCCATCCTTGGCGGAAACCGTGAGCCCGCCGCCGCCATGCCGGAGGGCGTTGACCACCAGGTTCCGGTAGATCCGCCCCAACGCCTCCGGGCTGGCCCAGACCGGCATCGCCTCCGCGGCAAAGCGCAGCTCCGGCTGGATGCCGGCCGTTTCCAACTGGGGGTAGCATTCCGCCAGCGCATCCCACAGGGGCGGGAGGGCCTCTGTCTTCCCGCACGCCAGAGGAAGGGCGCCGCCCAGCAGGCGGGTATAGAGGAACAGCTCCTCCAGAAGCCCGTCCATCTCCTCCAGCCGCCGCTTGACAATCCCCAGGTACTCATCCCTGTGCTCCGGTTCCCCCTCCAGCAACTGCAAATAACCCATGGCCCCGGCCAGGGGGGTACGGATGTCGTGGGAGATGCAGGCCATGGTATATTTCAGCTCCCGTTCCCCCTTCAGCGTCTCCCGCTGGAGCTGCCGCCCCGCCTCCAGCCGGGCGTTCACCGCCTGGCAGAGACGCCTTGCCGGGGCGCCGGACATCTGTACCGTCAGGCACAGGTTGCTCTCCACCGGGGTTTCCTCCAAAATATGGGCCATCGCCAGGAGCTGGCTGCGGTAGGACAGCAGCCGCAGCACGGCGGCTCCAAGGGCGGCAACCGCCAGAAGCAGGACCGGCAGCATCAAAATCCCTCCTTTATATATCCCGTTTCTTCATGGCCAGCAGGCTCCCCGCCAGATAGACAGCACTCCATCCGGCGGCACAGGCCAGGATCATCCCCATCTGCTGCGCATCCAGCAGGGGGATGCACTGGCGCTCCATGCTGCTCAGCAAATATTGCTCAAGGGGCGGCCAATGGAGCAGTTGGCACAGGGGCTGCAGCAGCGCGGCGGTGACGCCGCCGCCGGAAAGGACCGCCAGGATGATGCCCATCGTGGTGTTTCCCGTCAGCACAACCAGCGCCAAGGCCATCAGGGCAAAGGCCCAGTGGGGCAGCCACATCCAGAACATATACTGTGCAATGTGCAAAAGGGAATCGGCTTTCAGGTGCAGCCCCAGCAGGAAGGGGCTCCCCAACGCGGTCAGGACGCCTACGACGGTGAGAATCCCGCTGTAGATTCCCGCCAGCAGCGCCTTGGAGAACACGTAATTCCGACGGCAGGGACGGGCAAAGCAGATATTCTTGATGTATCCGCTGGAAAAATCGCTGCTGGCAAACAGCGTCATCCCAATGCCGCTCATAATCAGCAGGAAACCGCTGCCGAGACACTCCTGCGCAAACGTGAGCTGGGACATGCTCCGGATTTCACGGGCCATCTGGCGGTCGATCTCATCAATTTCCGCCCCCTGCTGCTGCATTGCCTCCAAAAACGCCGGATCGGACACCCCTGCTACCAGCAAATTCAATACAAACAGCAGCCCCACCGTTACGCCCAGCAGGATATAAAGGCCCCGGCTCCTGAACAGCCGGCGGCAGTCCATATACAGCAAATTAAACATGCTTCGTCCCCTCCATCCGCTCCAGGAAATACCCCTCCAGGTCCTGCCGGTGCAGGCCCAGCTCCTCCACCGCAATGCCAGCCTGGGCCAGGGTCTGCCCCACGGCCTTGGCGTCCACCGCCTGATAGATCCGGATTTCGCCCTCCGGGCGCATCTCCCACTGGGTCAGGCGGAAGGCTTGCTCCAGCAGAGCCGCCGCCTTCTGGGGCTGGCTGGTCTTCAGGTGCAGGTAGTCGGCGCATTTCTGCTCCAGCTCCTCGGCGGTAATCTGCTCCACCATCCTGCCCTGCTGGATGATGCCGTAACGGGTGGCAATCTTGCTCAGCTCGCCCAGGATGTGGGAGCTGACGAGGATTGTCAGCCCCCTCTCCCGGTTCAGCCGCAGCAGAAGCTCCCGCATCTCCCGAATCCCCTCCGGGTCCAGGCCGTTGATCGGCTCATCCAGCAGCAGAAGGTCCGGGCTGCCCAGCAGGGCCAGAGCCACGCCAAGCCGCTGCTTCATCCCCATGGAGTATCGTTTCACCGGCTTGTTCTCCCGGCCGGGCAGGCCGACAGCCTCCAGGATGCCATCCACCTGCTGTTCGGGCCGGTCCAGCCCCAGCAGCGCGGCGTACAGGCGGAGATTCTCCCGCCCGCTCAGGTCCGGGTATAGCCCCGGCTGCTCAATGAGGGCGCCCACCCGGCGGCGGCTCACCAGGTCGCAGACCGGGCGGCCAAAGATCAAAGCCTCCCCCTGGGTGGGGCGGGCCAGCCCGCACAGGAGCTTCAGCGTGGTGGATTTGCCCGCGCCATTCTGGCCGATAAAGCCGTAGATATCCCCCTGCTCCACCGCCAGGTCCAGATGGTCTACGGCCCATTTGTCCTTGTAGCGTTTGGACAGGCCCGTCGTTTGTATCACTGCCATAAGAAACCTCCTTTTTTGTTTGCAGGATCACTATAACAGGGAAATATCCAAACATCGCAAAGCAAAGGTAAAGAAAGTATAAAGAATCATGCCTCTGACAATTTGAAGCCGATGCCCCACACCGTCTGTATGTAGCCATCCGTGCCGCTGGGCCGCAGCTTGGCGCGGATATTGCTGATATGGACAGTGATGGTCTTGTCCTCAACGGCGTACACATCCTGCCAGACGGCCTCATAAATCTGCTGCTTGGTAAAGACCCGCTTGGGACGGCCAGCGAGCAGCTCCACAATTTTGAACTCGTGGGCTGTGAGGCCGACTGGCCTCCCGGCAGCGGTCAGGGTCATTTCGTCCAGATCCAGCACCCAGTCCCGGAAACGCAGAAGCGCCCCTGCGGGGGCGGCGTTGGCATGGCGCAGCTGCACCTGCACCCTGGCCCACAGCTCCTCCAGCTGATAGGGCTTGGTCAGGTAGTCGTCTGCGCCGGAGCCCAGCAGCTCCACCTTGTCGGACAGGTCCGATTTTGCCGACAGCACGATGACCGGCACCTGGCTGGACCTGCGGATTTCCGCGATCAGCTCGCCGCCGGACAGCCCCGGGAGCATCAGGTCCACCAGCAGGAGGTCGCAGCCGCCCTCCCGCCAGAGCAGCCTGCCCTCTGTACCGGAAAACGCCTGGGTACAAACGCAGCCCTGCCGCCGCAGGTATGCGGCAGTGGAATTGTTAATATCGGTATCATCTTCTATGATAAGGATATGTGGCATGTGGCGGCCTCCTTACATTCGCTCAATCTGCATGAAGCAGTTACCTCTCTCGTTGAAGTATACCGCAAATACCTGCCTGTTTCAAGCCGGAGGGCCCGCCGATTTTCCTTCCCGCTGCTATGGACGCTTCAGAAAGGGGGCAGGCCCGCCGTTCCCGGCGGGCCTGCCCCTTCTTTCAAAATGACCTGTTGACATGCGCTGTTTCCATTTTACTGCGCCTGGATGGCCTGCCATCCAAGGCGCGTTATTCGTCCTCCAGCTGCCAGAGGCGCCGGTCCCGCCGGAACAGCAGGCAGACCGCCGTCCCGGCGGCGGCAATCCCCAAAAACAGGAGCGCCGCGCCGCTGCCCTTCCCGCTCCCCAGCAGGATGCGCAGGGCCGCCCCCTCCGGGAGGGCCGCCATCAGCGGCTCGCACAGCCGGTCCACCAGGAATCCGCCCAGCAGGTAGCCCACCGGGATCGTGAAAAATTGCAGGGTATTCCGGGCCGCATAGACCCGCCCCTGGAGCGCCACAGGGATATGCAGGCGCAGCAGGGCGTTCATATTGGCGTTCATCACTGGGATCATCAGCCACCCCAGCACCGCCCCCAGGCACCAGACCGGCGCACCCCGGCCCAGGGCCAGCAGCAGGTTCTCCGTACTCATCGCCAGCAGCAGGCTGTTGCAGATCACCCGCACCCGGCTCTTGGGGGCGGGCAGGAGGGTGGCCAGCAGGCTCCCGGCCAGATTGGCCAGCCCCGTCACCGTCTCCACAAGGCCCAGCACAGCCTCCCCTCCGCCGGAGCGGGAGAGGAGCATCGCAGGCAGGGCCGCGTTATACATGCTGGCAATCAGGTTGATCGCCGCTAGGAAAAGGATCAGATCCAGCACACCCCGGTGGCTTGCCAGCCACCGCACCCCCTCCCGGGCCGACTGCGTCAAGGGCGTCTTTTCCGCGGGGACGGGCGGCTCCGGGAGCCGCACCCCGAATACCAGCGTCAGCACAGCTGCCGCGCAGGTGGCCAAGTCAAAGAGGATCACCGCCTCCAGCCCCAACAAAGTGAGCAGCGCGGTGGCGAACACCGGGGAGAGCAACGTCACCAGGGAGCCGGAGAGGGAGAGCAGCCCGGACACCCGCTGAACCTGGTCCTTGGGCGTCAGCAGGGTGACAACGATCTCACTGACCGGGTTCTGGATGGTATTCATCAGCCCGTTGAGGGCGTTGAGGACATAGAGGTGCCAGATTTCCAGGCTGCCGGTCCGCAGCAGCACCAGCACGGCCAGGGTGGTCAGGGCCGCGAAGCTGTCGCACAGGGCCATGGTTCTCCGTTTATCCCATCGCTCCCCCAGGCTCCCGGCAAAGATGCTCAGGGCCACATAGGGGACGTAGGAGCACACGCTCAGCAGCGCCGTAGTCAGGGCGGAGCCCTGCTGCTGGTAGGACCAGATCACCAGGGCGAAGCTGGTCATGGCGCTGCCCAGGATCGAGAGGTTCTGGGTGCTCCAGACAATAAAGAAGGTTTTCAGTCCCGCCAGGGACGAGAAGAATGGTTTCATACAGACCTTGCTCCTTACGATTTGCTATTTGACAAATACGCAAGGCCTGCTCCGGGCAATCCAATTCATTCAATGGGTATTGATTGCTCCATGCCGTCCTGTCCGGATCAGACCTTGCATGGAGCGAAGCCTCTGCAAAGCTGCATCTGCTCTCGCCTCTCTTTCCTGTTCTCAGCGCAGGACTGCGCCCAGCTCCTTTTCCAGTGCCTCCAGCACAGCCTGGACCTCCGCGTCCGCCTCGGCGGCGGTGATGCTGCGCTCATCAGAGCGGAGGGTCAGGCTGAAGGCCACGCTCTTGCTGCCCTCGGCCACGCCCCGGCCCCGGTAGATGTCGAAGAGCGCCACATCCCGCAGCAGTGCGCCGCCGGCCCGGCGGATGCACGCCTCCAGCGCGCCCACCGTGACCTCGTCCTTGCAGACCACGGCGATATCCCGGGCCACAGCCGGGAAGCGGGGCAGGGGCACATACTCCGCCCCCGGCCCCTGGACAGCCAGCAGGGCCTCGAAGCTCAGCTCCGCGCAGTAGAGGGGCGTTTCCACGCCGTAGCTGGCGGCCACAGCGGGATGGACCTGGCCCATGACGCCGACCCACTGCTCCCCGGCACGGATCTTGGCGCAGCGGCCGGGGTGGTAGGAGGGGTCCTCCGGGCAGGCCTCGAAGACGGTATCCACCGCCCGAAGGTCCGCCAAAATGGCCTCCACAACGCCCTTCATGGCGTAGAAATCCATCTCCTCGCCGTAGGCGCCCAGGGTGAGCATTTTCGGTTCCCGGGCCAGGCCGTCCTCGCCGCCGGGGAGATAGATCTTGCCGATCTCATAGAGCTTCACGCCCTTGTTTCGGTAGTTGCAGTTGCGGGCGAGCACCTCCAGCATGGAGGGCAGGGTGGTGGTGCGCATGATGGAGGTGTCCTCCCCCAGGGGGTTGAGGATGCGCAGGCTCTGGCGCAGGGGCTCGTCGGGGGCCCAGCCGATTTTATCATAGCAGGCGGGGGAGACAAAGGAGTAGGTGATGATCTCGCTGTACCCGCAGGTCCGGCACACCTGGCCCAGGCGGCGCTCCGCCTGCTGGGCGGGGCTGTAGCCGCCCTGGGTGGTCTCCCCCCGCTGGAGGGTACAGGGGATGTTGTTGTAGCCGTGGAAACGGGCCACCTCCTCGGCCAGATCCGAGTAGTGCTGCACGTCGCCCCGCCAGGAGGGCACGGTGATGGTCTCCCCGTCCACGCCAAAGTCCAGAGCACGGAGGATCTCCTGCATCTCGCCGGCCGGCACATCCGTGCCCAGCAGGGCGTTGATCTTGTCCGGGCACAGCTGGAGGACCGTGGGCTGGGGCACATAGTTGAGGATGTCAATTACCCCGTCCAGGACCTCGCCGGCCCCCAGCAGCTCCACCAGCTCACAGGCGCGGTTCACGGCGGGGAGGGTGTTGAGGGGGTCCAGGCCCTTCTCAAACTTGGCGGAGGCCTCGGTACGCATCCCCAGGGCCAGGGCGGCCTTGCGGATGCAGGTACCGTCGAAGTTGGCGGACTCGAACACGACATCTACCGTGTCCGCCACAATCTCACTGTTGAGCCCGCCCATGATGCCCGCCAGGCCCACGGCCCGGGTATCGTCGGCAATGACCAGCATGTTGGCGGTCAGCCTGCGGACATTGCCGTCCAGAGTGGTCAGCTCCTCGCCCTCCTTGGCCCGGCGGACCACGATCTTCCCGCCCTGCACATAGCGGTAGTCAAAGGCGTGCATGGGCTGGCCGTACTCCAGCATCACATAGTTTGTGATATCCACAATATTATTGATGGGGCGCACGCCCATGGAGCGCAGCCGCTCCCGCATCCACTTGGGGGAGGGGGCGATCTTCACATTGCGCACCATCCGGGCGGTGTACCGGGGGCAGAGCTCCGGGTCCGGGGTCTCCACGTCCAGCAGCTCCGGGAGCACGCCCTCTGCCCCGCCCTTCACCACCGGCTCATGGAGGCGCAGGGGGGTGTGGAAGGTGGCGGAGGCCTCCCTGGCCAGGCCGATGACGCTCAGGCAGTCGGGCCGGTTGGGGGTGATCTCAAACTCTACCACATGGTCGTCGGCGTTGATGACGCCCCGGATATCCTCGCCGGGCTGCACGCCCTCCTCGCGGAGGACGAAGATGCCGTCGCTGATGCAGTGGGGGAACTCCCGCTGCTCCGCGTGGAGGTCCGCCAGGGTGCAGATGTGCTCCTTCTCCGTATCCAGGGCAATGGTGTCGTGCTCGTGGATGTTGGCCAGGGAGGTGGTGATGGTGTGGTAAAGCCCGCCGCTGTCACAGCTGACGGCAAACTGGCCGTCCCCACAGGGCTCCACCTTGGTGACAAAGGCCGCCTTGACCGAACCGAAGATTTTGTATCCCGGCGTAACCCCCTGGGGGACGGAGGGCTTTTCCGGGTCGATGGGCCTGTAGTCGTTCAGGAGGGCGGCGGCCTCAATGACGGCGTAGGGGAAATCCCGCTCATCCAGGCCCAGCTCACTCAGGGAGCAGAGCATCCCGTTGGACAAAATCCCCCGCAGCTTGCCCTTCTCGATCTTCTTCCCGCCGGGGAGGATGGACTTGTGCAGGGCTGTGGGCACCATATCGCCCTCGTGGACGTTCCACGCGCCGGTGACAATCTGGACAGGCTCGCTCTGGCCCACGTCGATCTGGCAGACCCACATGTGGTCGCTGTCCGGGTGGCGCTCCATCCTCTGGATGCGGCCTGCCACTACATTTTGGATCTCCGCGCCCAAGTCCTCCGTGACCTCCACCTTGGAGCCGGAGAGGGTCATGGCCTCGGCAAAATCCCGGTCATTGGCCTGGACGGTGACGAACTCCACCAGCCATTTTCTGCTCAATTTCATTTTCCGTTACACTCCCTTCTCAGAACTGCTCCAAAAAGCGTATATCGTTTTCAAAAATCAGCCGCATGTCTGCGATCTTGAACCGCCGCAGGGCCATGCGCTCCAGGCCGATGCCGAAGGCCCAGCCGGTGTACACCTCGCTGTCGATCCCGCTCATCTCCAGCACCTTGGGATGGATCATCCCAGCCCCCAGCAGCTCAATCCAGCCCTCGCCCTTGCAGGTGGGGCACCCCGTGCCGCCGCACTTGTGGCACTGCACGTCCATCTCGCAGCTGGGCTCGGTGAAGGGGAAGTGGTGGGGGCGGAACCGCGTCTTGGTGCCCTGGCCGTAGAGCCGCTCCACTACTGTATTGAGCGTGCCCTTCAGGTCCGCCATGGTCACGCCCTTGTCAATGACCATCCCCTCTACCTGATGGAACATGGGGGAGTGGGTGGCGTCTACCTCGTCCTTGCGGTAGACCCGGCCGGGGGCGATGATGCGGATGGGCAGCTCCATGCTCTCCATGGCCCGCACCTGCATGGGGCTGGTCTGGCTGCGGAGCATGACGCGGCTGTCCTGGTCAAAGTAGAAGGTGTCGGACCAGTCCCGGCTGGGGTGGCCCTCCTCCGCGTTTAGGCGGTCGAAATTGTAGACAGCCAGCTCCACCTCCGGCCCCTCCAGCACCTGGAAGCCCATGCCGATGAAGATGGTTTTCAGCTCGTCTAAGGCGATGTTCATGGGGTGCTGGCGTCCGATCTCCACCCGCTTGCCGGGGATGGTGACATCCAACGCCTCGGCGCGCAGGCGCTGCTCCAGGGCGGCGGTTTCCAGCCGCTTGGAGCGGTCCTCCAGGGCAGACTCCAGGGCGGCACGCACGTCGTTGGCCAGCTGGCCCATGACAGGCCGCTCTGCGGCGGAGAGCTTGCCCATCTGCTTGAGCACAGCTGTCAGCTCGCCCTTCTTGCCCAGGTACTTTACCCGGATGGCGTCGAGATCCAGGGCGCTCTGGGCCCCCTCGAAGGCGGACAGCGCCTCCGCACGGATTTTTGCTAATTGCTCTTTCATAGATAACTCCTTTGCACAAGTTATTTTTTTCAGTCAACGGGGCTCAGACCCGCTCAAAGCCCAGGTAGCGCGTGCCCTGGAAGGTGAGGAACCCCCGGTCGCCCTCCGCCAGAAGCCCGTACTCGCTGCCGCTCACGTGCAGCTCCATCCGGTCGCCGCTCTCCACCTGGAAGGTGACATAGTAAGAAGTAGAGCTGGAGGAGTGCCCCGCGCCGCCATGATGGTGGTGATGGCTGACATTGGTGCGTTTGGTAATGACCACAGCCCCCACTGTGAGCCGGGGGGAGTGGTTATTCTTGTTCCACTGGGTGATGCCGGAGATCAGCATGAACAGGATTCCACCAATAACGATTACAAAGATCAGCACAAAAAACACTTCAAACAGCCCGCTCGAAAAAAACATCATGGACATAATCTCTCCTTTCTGAAACGACAAAAGCCCTCCGCCCCCGCACTGGGGACGAAAGGGCCAAACCTTCCGCGGTACCACCCGCATTCGCGCCCGGAGACCGGGCGCGCACTTACCGCCCCTGTAACGGTGGGCCTCCGTCCCCCTCTCAGGGGCCGCTCCCGGGCGAACCAAACGACACGCGCCAGGGCGGCTCTCAGCCGGTGACCGCCCCTCTCTTAGGCTGCGCAAGCTCGTTATTTTCCCGTTCTTCGCATGTTGCATTCTTGTTTATACCACAAAAAGAGCCGCTTGGCAAGAGGGCGGGCGGGGAAAAATTTTTAAGATCCCGCTTGTGTAAGACGGCAGCGAGACAAAACCGCCGCATTCATAGTGAATGCGGCGGTTTCTCATGGAGCAGGGTACGGGAATCGAACCCGCCTCCTCGGCTTGGGAAGCCGATGTACTACCGATGTACTAACCCTGCTTATTCAGAACGATGCTATTATAGCAGACTTCTTTTCCAAATGCAAGCCGAATTTTGCCGGTACAGCAATTTTCTTTCCAGACAGTCTGCTGTGTTCCTGTTCGCCGGGCCGGTTTTTTCGCTGTTCCTGGACTTTTGTGATTTGAAGGATTTAAGCGCTTTGAAACGTGTTCTGCTTTCTTCCGGAGCCACTCATGTGGTGAATTGCGCCGCTGTGAGCGGATTGGAAGC
>JAAWKB010000077.1 GCA_022797115.1 Oscillospiraceae bacterium | reverse complement strand
GGCGTCCTGCAGGACGCCGGCAGCGTGTTTTTTCAGCTCAGTGGCGGACTGTGCGCACAGAGGGCAGGACCTTGTGGTACCACGAACGCATATGCCAGCCTACCGCCTCGCTTACCTCCCGGGAGGCTACCAGCTTATCCGCCAATGTCAGCACCCAGGCCTCGGAATTTTTCGGCCAGGGGGCCAGGGGGAACATGTGGCTGGTAATTGCCTCGCGCTGGCGCTGGTCCAGGCCAAACAGGCGGTCTGCCCGCCGGGCGGCATGGGCGCCATGGATAAAAGCGTGCATGTGGCTGAGCCGTTTCCAGCCGGTGTAGTGGCGGGTATAGCGGCGGTGCCGCTCACTCTGCCAGTCGTAACCAAAAAAGTCGTGGAGGAGCGCGGCCCGCGTCACGGCCCGCACCCGGTCCTCCCGCATACGAAACCGCTTGGCCAGGCGGTAGGCGCACTTCGCGGTATCCACGGAGTGGGCGTACAAGGAGTTCTCACCGCCATGGTGGGGGCAGGCGCGCAGTTGTACAAAAAGCGGATGAGTCACGATGTCGTCTGTTATGCTCTGAAAATGTTCAGTCAAAACCGTCCCTCCATCACTCCGCCCTGGGGCGGAAATATTCGCTGACTCACAGCTAACACCATTATATACAGGTTGCGGCCCCAAATGCAAGAGGAAATTTTAGGGCAATTGCTTAAAATTTCTTAAAGAAAACAGGCTGCGGCGGCCAGGGCAGCAACTGAGGGTTGAATGTTGTCTGTGCCGGTGGTATACTTTGCGTACAGCTTTGGTTTAAGGGGGCGTTTCCATGACCGCAGAACAGCGCCGGGCCGCCGTGCTGGAGGCGTTAAAGGCGGGGCCCCAGCCTGTCAGCGCCGCCGCGCTGGCCCGCCGCTTCGGCGTCAGCCGCCAGCTCATCGTAGGGGATGTGGCCCTGCTGCGGGCGGGGGGCGCGGCCATCTCCGCCACCGCCAGGGGTTACGTGACCCAGGATGGGCGGGAGGGCCTGCTGCGCCGGGTGGCCTGCCGCCACACCGCAGGGGAGATGGAGGCGGAGCTGCAAATGATGGTGGACAACGGCTGCACGGTGCTGGATGTGATCGTGGAGCACCCGGTCTACGGCCAGCTGACCGGTGCGCTCCAGCTCTCCAGCCGGTACGATGTGCGCCAGTTCATCCTCCGCGCCAACGCGGCCCAGCCCCTGTCCCTGCTGACGGAGGGCGTCCATCTCCACACCCTCTCCTGCCCGGATGAGGCGGCCTTTGGCCGGGTGCGGGGGGAGCTGGCTGGCGCGGGGTTCCTCCTGGAGTGAGAAAACAGAACAGGCAAGCCCCGTCCCCGCATGGTGAGCAGAGGGGGCGGGGCTTGTCTGCCCTGTATTCACAGGCGCTGCACGCTGTTAAAGTATTCCCGGGATTTTGCCTTGCAGGGCGAAAAACCCCTTACCCATCCGGCATCCTCCGTCTGCGAATACAGGCCCTTACAGATACTGGCGGATGTTGGAGGCCATCCGCTCCTCCAGGCCGATCAGGCGCTTGGCAAGATTTTTTGAGTCCTCGTCCGCCGCCTGGTACTGATTGAGGTACTGGCTGAGGGATTTTATCCCCATGTTGCAGCCGTCTGTCATCAGCTCCGCAATGGTGTTGTCGGAGCCGTCCATGCCCAGCTTCACATTGGTCTTCACCCAGGACATCCCCTTGGCCAGGGGGTTGGGCTCCTTCCCGCTGTCGTGGTACCGGTCCAGCAGGGCCTGGATCTCGTTGTCCAGCGCCTCATGCTCCGCCTTGCAGCCGGCCAGATAATCCCGGAATGCGCTGTTTTTGACGTGGCTGAGCACGTCCTCCATTGACGCCGTCCCCATCCTGACCCCTGCGTCACATTCCCGCAGGAGCCTGATCGTATCCTGTTCTATCATCGCTGTTCCACTCCTTTATGAGATGGGGCTAGTATACCCGCTGCCGCGCGGTCCTACGCAGTGATAATTTGCCGGAAAGGGTGCATACTGCTTGTGAAGAGGTGATGGTATGCGCTCTATTTGGGAACAGACGGCGCGTCTGCCGCAGTTTGACGCCCTGACGGGCGGTGTGCAGACGGACGTGCTGATCATCGGCGGCGGGATGGCCGGGATTCTGTGCGCCTATTTTCTGGAGCAGGCGGGGGTGGACTATCTGCTGCTGGAGGCGGACCGGATCTGCGGCGGCGTTACGGGGAACACCACCGCGAAGATTACGTCCCAGCACGGGCTGATCTACAGCAGGCTGGCCCGGGAATTTGGCCTGGAGGCCGCCCGCCTGTACCTGGAGGCCAACGAGGCCGCGCTGGCGCGGTACCGGTCGCTCTGCCGGGAGATCGACTGCGATTTCCAGGAACAGGACGCCTATGTGTACAGCCTTGGCCGCCGGGACAAGCTGGAAAACGAGGTGGCCGTGCTGGAACAGCTGGGGGTCCCCGCCCGGCTGGTATCCGACCTGCCGCTGCCCATCCCCGCCGCCGGGGCGGTGCGTTTCCCGGGCCAGGCCCAGTTCCACCCCCTGCGGTTCATCGCCGCCATTGCCCGGGGCCTGCGCATCCATGAGCACACGAAGGTCCTGTCCCTGCGGGACGGGGAGGCCGTGACCAGCGGCGGGACGGTCCGGGCGGGGAAGGTGGTGGCCGCCACCCATTTCCCCCTCCTCAACCGGCATGGCAGCTATTTCCTGAAGCTCTGCCAGCATAGATCCTATGTGCTGGCCCTGAGGGGCGCGCCGGAGCTGGAGGGGATGTATGTGGACGAAGCGGAGGACGGGCTCTCCTTGCGCAGCTATCACGGCCTGCTCCTGCTGGGGGGCGGTGGCCACCGCACAGGGAAAAAGGGGGGCGGCTGGGCGGAGCTGTCCGCTGTCGCCCAGCGGGCCTATCCCAACGCCCGGGAGGCCGCCCGCTGGGCAGCCCAGGACTGCATGTCCCTGGACGGGGTCCCCTATATCGGGCAGTATTCCGCCCGCACGCCGGGGCTTTTCGTGGCGGCGGGGTTCAACAAGTGGGGGATGACCTCGTCCATGGCGGCGGCAATGCTGCTCGCAGACCTGGTCCGGGGGCGGGAAAACCCCTATGCGGCCCTGTTCTCCCCCTCCCGGTCCATCCTGCGCCCCCAGCTGGCCGCCAACGCCCTGGCGGCGGCGGCCAACCTGCTGACCCCCACCGTGCCCCGGTGCCCCCACATGGGCTGCGCCCTCAAGTACAACCGGCAGGAGCACTCCTGGGACTGCCCCTGCCACGGCTCCCGCTTCGCCCAGGATGGGCGGCTGCTGGACAACCCCGCCATGGTGGAGATCGACCCGCCGGATACGCCCTGAGCAGCCCTTGTGCGTCCCAGCCAGCGTCCGCTGGCTGGGACGCACACCCTGTTTTGCCAGAAAAATGAAACAGGAGCGCGGCAAAAAAGATGCAAAGATGATACATGCCCCTGTAAAATGGGACATACAGATGGAACATTCTGCCCCTGGCCTGCGTCTATAGAAAAAAGAGGCCAACAAAATGGTGATAGAATAGGAGGAAACGGCATGAAACAAGGCGGAAGGAAGTGGGCGGCCCTGCTGCTGGCATTGAGCATGGCGCTGGGCCTGGCGGCCTGCGGCAGCAAGGACGGCGGTGGCAAGGAGCAGCTGTCCGGCACAGTCTATGTGCCCCAGTTCATGGACTGCAAGCTGAATGTAGACTACATAAACAGCGGCTGCGTCGCCGGTGAGAATGTCTACGTCATCGGTGAAATCAACGAGGAGACCAAGGAGACGGACCCCAACACGGGTGAGGAGTACTATCGGTACGACTCCCGTACGACGATTTACCGCATCTCCCTGGAGGGCGGCGATGCGGTCGAGCTGGAGAACTACGTGCCGCCCCAGCTCCCCGAGGGCGCGGAGGGCAATGTGGGCGTCCAGTCCCTGGAGCCCGGCGCGGACGGTACGCTGTGGGTGACAGAATATATGTATGCCTACACCTTCGACCTGCCCGAGGGCTTTAACCCGGAGACCGACGACCAGTGGGCCTACCAGAACTACAAGGAGAGCATGATCCGGCGGCAGCTGGACGCCACGGGCAATGAGCTGACCCGGCTGGACATGGACGGCCTGATGGAGAAGCTGGAGATGGAATATATCTCCGGCATGGCCTTTGACGGGGACGGCAACAGCTATGTCCTCCTTGACGGGGAGATTGCCGTTTTGGACCCCCAGCTCAACACCCTCTTTTCCGTAGAGGAGGAGAACCTGTGGGGCAACATGACCCTGCTGGCCGACGGCAGCATAGGCGTCCTGTACAGCGCCTACGACCAGGAGACGGAGACCTCCACCAACCAGCTGCGGGTCATTGACCGGGAGGCCAAGGGCTGGGGGACGTCATACAATATGCCGCTGAGCACCAGCTCCGTTTTCACCGGCGGCGGGGACTACCTCTTCTATTACCAGAATAACGACAGCATCTACGGCTTCAAGGCCGGGGCCGCAGAGGGGGAGAAGCTCTTCTCCTGGATTGACTCCGACATCAACCGCAACGAGGTGGCCTTTTTCTCCTTTACGGAAGGGGGGCAGGTGGTAGCCGCCACCCAGAAGTGGAATGGTGACAGCAGGGCCGTAGAGCTGGCTGTGATGACGGCCACCGACCGCTCCGCCCTGCCGGAGAAGACCACCCTTACCTACGGCACCATGTACCTGTTCTACGATACCCGCAACAAAATTATTGAGTTCAACAAGACCAGCGACAAGTACCGCATCCAGGTCCAGGACTACTCCGAGTTCAACACCGGCGATGACAACTCCGCCGGCCTGACGAAGCTGAACACGGAGATCATCGCCGGGAATATGCCCGATATCCTGGAGACCACGTCCCTGCCCCAGCGGCAGTACGGGGCCCGGGGGCTGCTGGAGGACCTGTGGCCCTTCATTGAAAACGACCCGGAGCTGGGCCGCGGCGCGGTGATGGAGCGGGTGCTCCAGGCCGACGAGCAGGACGGCAAGCTCCATGAGGTGTTCAACAGCTTTTACATCCAGACCGTGGCCGGCGCGGCCAGCATCGTGGGCGACCGGATGAGCTGGACCCTGGCGGACCTCCAGGAGGCCCTGTCCCGGATGCCCGAGGGCTGCTCCATCTTCGGCCAGAGCGACACCAAGGACGGTATGCTCCGCGTGATTATGGCTGTGAACGCCGGCAGCTTCGTGGACTGGAGCACCGGCGAGTGCAGCTTCGACAGCGACAGCTTCAAAGCCCTCCTCTCCTTCTGCAACAGTTTCCCCGCGGAATTTAACTGGGATAAGGAATTCGACAGCGTGGAATGGGAGAGCGAAAACACCCGTATTGCCAGCGGCAAGCAGATGCTGTCCCAAACCAACATCTCCGATCTGCTCTGGGGCATCTCCGGGAAGAAGGCCATCTTTGGCGGGGACGTCTCCTTCGTGGGCTACCCCATGGAGGACGGCAGCGTAGGCAGCAGCTTCTCCTCCGGCGGGACGGCTCTGGCGATGTCCGCCTCCTGTAAGGATAAGGAGGGCGCGTGGTCCTTCATCCGCCAGGAGCTCCTGCCCAGGGATGAGGATGAATTCTACGACGGGACATTCTACGTCAACAAGGCTGATTTTGAAAAAGCCATTGCCAAGTCCATGGAGCCCAACTATGAGCGGGATGAGAACGGCGACCCCCTCCTGGACGAAGACGGCAACCCCATCGAATACAAGGACACCATCTGGATCTCCGACGGCGTGGAGCAGGAGATCCCCCGCCCCACCCAGGCCGAGTATGACCAGCTGATGACGCTCTATAACGCCATCGACACCATGTACTACTATGATGAGAACATCTATGACATCGTCAGCGACCTGGCGGGCGCCTATTTCCAGGGCGACCGGAGCCTGGATGAGACCGCCAACCAGATCCAGAGCCGTGTGAAGCTCTACGTCAACGAGAACCGGTAGGCTTTGCGGAGCGGTAGGAACCTGTATCCACAGGAATACAGGTTCTGAGAGCCTGTTTAAAATCTCTCCGCGCACGTCTTGACGGTGTATTTTCCGCCCTGACTGCGTTAAAAATCCTTGCCATCCGTCAGGATGCCTGCGGATTTTTGCCTTGCAGGACAAAAAATCCCCTCGCCAATACGCACACGTTGAGATATTAAACAGGCTCTAAGGAAAAATCAAACAACTGCGATAAAAGATCGATGCAAATTTGATGCATCCATCCGTACAATAGAATCACCGCAGTTTAAAAAGAAGGAAGGTTTGATCTGATGAAGGTATACGGAAAGAAGCTGACAGCCGCCCTGCTGGCGCTGGTGCTCTCCCTGGGCCTGGCGGCCTGCGGCGGCAAGGACGGGGACAGCAAGGGGGACGACCAACTCCTCAGCGGCAAGGTCTATGTGCCCGAATTCATAGATTTTGACGTGGGGCTGACTTACATAGACAGCGGCTGCTCTGACGGGAAAAACGTCTATGTGGCGGGCACCATCTCTACAGAGACCGAGCAGACGGACCCCGCCACCGGCGAGACCTACACCAACTATGAAAGCCGCTCCGCCATCTACCGCATCCCCCTGGACGGCGGCCCTGCCGTTGAGCTGGAGAATTTTACCCCCACCCCCCTCCCGGACGGCTATGAGGGCAGCTCCAACCTGCGCAGCCTCCGTGTCGGCGCGGAGGGGACGCTGTGGGTGACTGAGCAGATATATATGTATAAATTTGACTTGCCCGAGGGCTTCGACCCGGAGACGGGGGACAAGTGGGAGTACCGGGGCGAGAGCGAGGACCGGGAGATCCAGCGCCAGCTGGACTCCACAGGCAATGAGATCGCCCAGGTGGACACCAGCGGCCTGCTGGAGAAGCTGGAGGCGGACTACATCTACAGCAGCCTCTTTGACAAGGACGGGGATATGTTTGTCAGCACCGCAGGGAAACTGGCCGTGCTGGACCCTTCCATGAACGTCAAGTTCGTCATTGAGGACGAACAGCTCTGGGGCGACAGCCTGCTGGTCCTCAGCGATGGCAGCGTGGGCTTTTGCTGCTCCTACAACGACCCGGCTACCGGGAGCTACGGCTATAAGGTGCGCGTTATCGACAAGGCCGCCAAGGGCTGGGGCGAGGAGTATGTGCTGCCCCAGAACGCAAGCAGCGCCTACTCCGGCGGCGGCGACTACCTCTTCTACTATGACAACAACGATGCCCTCTACGGCTACAAGAAGGACGCCGGCGAGGGGGAGCGTCTGCTGAGCTGGATTGATTCCGATATCAATAAGAACGACATCGAGTTTTTTAACTTCCTGCCTGACGGCCGGGTAGCGGTGATGAGCCAGAACTGGGGCAGCCGGGGCGGCGGGCAGAAGACGGAGCTGGCGGTGCTGACGGCCACGGAGCGCAGCGCCATCCCGGAGAAGACCACGCTGACCTACGCCACCATGGGCCTGGGCTACGATGAACGCACCGCCATCATCGACTTCAACAAGTCCAACAGCGGCTACCGCATCGATGTGCGCGATTACTCCGAGTTCAACACCGCCGAGGACGCCAGCGCGGGCCTGACGAAGCTGAACACGGAGATCATCGCCGGCAATGTGCCCGATATCCTGTGTACCGACAGAATCCCCCTCCAGCAGTATGTGGCCAAGGGCATCCTGGAGGACCTGTGGCCCTTCATCGACGGCGACGGGGAAATCAGCCGGGATACGTTGATGGAGAACGTCTTCAAGGCCGCCGAGATTGACGGCAAGCTCTATCAGGCATTTGACGCCTTCTCCATCCACACCGTCATGGGCGCGAAGAGCGTGGTAGGCGACCGGATGAGCTGGACCCTGGCGGATATGCAGGAGGCCCTGTCCAAGATGCCCGAGGGCTGCGCCCTCTTCGGCCAGTACGACACCAAGTCCGGGATGCTCAGCACGGTGATGAGCTTGAACCTGAAGGACTTTGTGGACTGGGAGACCGGCGAGTGCAGCTTTGAGAGCGCGGAGTTCAAGTCCCTGCTGGAGTTCTGCTCCGGCTTCTCCGATGAGATCGACTGGAACAGCGTCAATTCCGACGACTACGAGGGCGAGCCCAGCCGGATTTCCAGCGGCCGCCAGATGCTCATGAGCATGGCTGTCAGCGGCTTCGAGGATATCCAGATGTACAAGGCATTCTTCGGCGGCGACATCAGCTTCGTGGGCTATCCCCGTGAGGACGGCAGCGTGGGCAGCGCCTTTTCCATGTACGGCGGCCTGGCCATGTCCAGCGCCTGTAAGGACAAGGAGGGCGCATGGACCTTTATCCGCCGCCTGCTCCTGCCCCAGGTCACAGAGGAGGACAGCGAGAACTACTGGAGCATGAGCGGCGGTCTCCCCACCAACAAGTCCGACTTTGACTTCATGGTCAAGCAGGCCATGACCCCTGCCGGCTATGAGACGGACGAGAACGGCAACCAGGTCCTGGATGAAAACGGCAACCCCATCGAGATCTCCAACTCCAGCTGGAGCTGGGACGGTTTCCAGATCGACATCATGGCCACCACCCAGGCCGAATACGACCAGGTCATGGAGCTGTATAACGCTGTGGACAGCCTCTACAGCTATGACCAGAACATCTACGACATCGTCACCGATGTGGCTGGCAGCTACTTCTCCGGCGACCGGAGCCTGGACGACACGGCCAGCCAGATCCAGAGCCGCGTGAAACTCTATGTTAATGAAAACCGGTAAGAAAAAAATAAAAAACACCAGACAGGGCGCGGCACGCGCCGCCGCGAAGGCATGGACCCGGAGCAACGACAAGCTCCGGGATACCATGCACTCCGCGGCGTTCCTGGGGCCCAGCGTGCTGGGCGTGTCGGCGTTCTTCATCCTGCCGTTCCTGGTGGTGGTGTACTACTCCGTCATCCGCAGCCCCATGAACCCGGAGTTCGTCTTTCTGGACAACTTCAAGGCCGTGCTGCAAAACTCGTCCTTTCGCACCGCAGCCAAGAACACCGCTATGTTTTCCGCCATGGCGGTGCCTCTTGCTGTCACGCTGAGCCTGGCCCTGGCGCTGATGCTGGAGTGCCGCATCCCCTGCAAGAGCCTGCTGCGCACCTTCTTCCTCAGCCCCATGATGGTGCCGGTAGCCAGCGTGGTGCTCATCTGGCAGGTGGTGTTCCACTACCGGGGGTCGCTGAATGTGATATTAGCCAACTTCGGCGTAGAGCCGGTGGACTGGATCAACTCCCCCTACTGCCTGCTGGTGATCGTGGTGCTGTTCCTGTGGAAGAACCTGGGGTACAACATGATCTTGTTCATGGCGGCCCTGAACAACATCCCCAAGGAGCTGCTGGAGGTGGCGGACGTGGAGGGGGCGTCGGCGGCCCACAAGTTTTTCAATATCAAGCTGCGCTACCTCTCCCCTACGGTGCTGTTTGTGGCGATTTTGTCCATCATCAACTCCTTCAAGGTCTTCCGTGAGATCTACCTGCTCACGGGGAACTACCCCTACGACGGGCTGTACATGATGCAGCATTTCATGAACAACACCTTCAACCAGCCCGACTACCAGAAGATGGCTACGGCGGCGGTGATGATGGCGCTGGTGATGGTGGCGATCATCGCGCTGCTGTTCAAGGTGGAGGACATCTTCGGAAAGGATGTGGAGGGATGAAGAAAAACCACTATCTGGGCCGCGCCCTGCTGACGCTGCTGTCGGTGGGCTTTGCGCTGGCGTTCCTGATGCCCACGGTGCTGACCATCACCAACTCCTTTATGACCCAGAGCGAGATCAGCGCAAACTATGGGCAGGTGTTCAAAAACGTCTCCGGCAGCGATGGCAAGACCTACATCGCAGAGACCGTCAACCTCAAGTTCATCCCGGACAAGGTGACGCTCTCCCAGTACATCACCGTGCTCATCAAGAGCCCGGACTATCTGCTGAAATTCTGGAACTCGGTGATCCTGGTGGTGCCCATCGTGCTGTTACAGCTGGGTGTGGCCTCCATCACCGCCTACGGCTTCACCCGCTGGCGGGGGAAGGTGCGCTCGTTCCTGTTTTTCTTCTACGTGATCTTGATGCTCATGCCTATCCAGGTCACGCTGGTGCCCAACTATCTGGTCAGCGACTGGCTGGGCCTGCTCAATACCCGCTGGTCCATCATCTTCCCGGGGGCCTTTGCCCCCTTCTCCGTGTTCCTGCTGACCAAATCCATGCGGCGCATCCCCGCCTCCCTCATTGAGGCGGCCAAGCTGGACGGCTCCAGCGAGTGGCAGGTGTTCAAGGATATCTGCCTGCCCCAGTGCCGCAGCGCACTCTATTCGATTGCAATCCTGGTGTTCATCGACTACTGGAACATGGTGGAGCAGCCGGTTGTCTTGCTGCAGGACGCGGAGAAGCAGCCGCTGTCTGTGTACCTGTCCACGATCAACGCCAACGAGGTGGGATTGGCCTTCGCCATCGCCACCATCTATATGGTGCCCAGCCTCCTGCTGTTCCTCCACGGCGAGGACTACTTGGTGGAGGGCATCGCCCACCAGGGCTCCGTCAAGGGCTAACCTTCAGAAAGGGATGACGAATCTATGGAAGTGAAAGAAAAATCCAAAAAGAGGGAACTCATCAAGACCATCGCCATCGT
>JAAWKB010000076.1 GCA_022797115.1 Oscillospiraceae bacterium | reverse complement strand
CCCTCATCAAGCAGATCTCCTTCTTCTGCGAGGAACTGCGGCTGGCCGCCAGGGATTACGACCCCAGCCACATCAACCGCTATCTGGTCGAGCTGGCGGGCTGTTTCCACCGGTTCTACAACGCCTGCCGGATCAAGGGCGAGGAGCCTGCGCTTCTGGCGGCGCGGCTGAAGCTGGCGGACGCGACGCGGCTGATTCTGAAAAATGGCTTGCAGCTCCTGGGCGTGGACGCGCCGGAGAAGATGTAACCGGTACCCCCTTGTTCTTGCAAGTGAGGGAAAAGGACGCTAAAAAAACCACCGGCGGAGGGATTGCCTCCGCCGGTGGTTTTACTACTTCCGGATTTAAAATTCGGAAGTAATCCATTTGATTGGAGCCGTTTTTCTCGCCGCCGTGAACGGCTGCAACCGAAAAATATGGCAATTAATACTTCCAAGCTTAAAGCTGGGAAGTATTAATGAAGGGACAGGCTGATCAGCGAGGGAATAAAGTACACTGTCCCGGACAGCAGGTTCGACAGCAGGGTACACAGCATCTGCTGCTCCTCGTCCAGCTCGTCAAAGGGGACAATATGCTCGTCCGCATAGTCCATGATGTCCCCTGTCAGCCGCTTGCGCTTCTTCTTCCGCTCGGACCGCTGCCTCTTTTCTTCCTCTGTCAGATAGCGGACACGTACCCCATCCAGACGCAGATAGGCCATCCATGCCAGCCCGAAAAAGACCATTGCTGCCACAAAGCAGCCATCCTGAACCACTGGCATCCCCGCTTTGTTGATATACTTGTCCCACAACAGCAACAGCACCAGCATAATGGCGCATCTTGTCACGCTCCTGTATATCGTGGGGCGAATCAGTACCGATGAGAAGATTGTCCGCATCTTTTTCATTGTCTTGGCTCCTTTTCCCGTTCTGTGGGGCAAATGAAGGAGGCCGGCCCGGGGGCCGGCCTCCTTTTATGGGTTCAATTAAGCCTTGATCTCCCTGCGGTACTGCTCCAGCTCCTTCTTGTTGCCGTAGATGAAGTGGCCGGGCAGGATTTCCTCCCAAATCGGCTTGTCGCTGCTGTAATCGTGGATCGAGGGGTCGTACACCAGCAACTTCTTCTTCTTCTCCAGCTCCGGGTCGGGGATGGGGACAGCGGACAGAAGCGCCTTGGTATAGGGGTGCAGCGGGTGGAGGAACAGCTCCTCCGCCTCCGCCAGCTCCACGATACGGCCCTTGTGGATGACCGCGATCCGGTCCGAGATAAACCGGACCACCGACAGGTCGTGGGCAATGAACAGGTAGGTCAGCCCGCGGCTCGCCTTCAGGCGGTTGAGCAGGTTCAGTACCTGGGCGCGGATTGACACGTCCAGTGCGGAAATCGGCTCGTCAGCCACCACGAACTCAGGCTCCATAATCAGCGCACGGGCAATACCAATACGCTGGCGCTGGCCGCCAGAGAACTCGTGAGGGAACCGGGAGGCAAACTCCGGCAGCAGGCCCACCTCGCGCAGGGCATACTCCACCTTCCGTTTCCGGTCGTCCTCGTCCTTATACAGATGGTGGTTGATCAGGCCCTCGGAGACGATGTAGTCCACCTTGGCCCGCTCATTCAGGGAAGCCATGGGGTCCTGGAAGATCATCTGGCATTTCTTGATGACCTGCTTATCCAGCTCCTTGCTGATCTTCCCGCTGATGCGCTGGCCCTTGAACAGGATCTCCCCGGCAGATACCGGGTTGATGCGGGTAATGGCGCGGCCAATGGTGGTCTTGCCCGAGCCGGACTCGCCCACCAGGGAGAAGGTCTCCCCCTTGTAGATGTCGAAGTTGACGTGGTCAACGGCGACGAACGCTTTCCTGCCGCTTCCGAAGGTAATCTGCAGGTCCTTAATCTCTATCAGCTTTTCACGCTCTGGCACAGCAAATTCCCTCCCTTACTTCTGCATCTGTTCACGCAGCTTCTTGATGGACTTCGGCTGCTCGATCTTGGGGGCCCTGGGGTCTAAGTACCAGGTCTTGGCCTTATGGGTGGCAGTCACCTCAAAGAAGGGCGGCTCCTCCTCAAAATCAATGGCCAGGGCCTGCTGGTTCCGGGGCGCAAACGCGTCGCCCTTCACCTCATAGAACAGGTTCGGCGGGGTACCGTCGATGGTGGGCAGATCCTCGCCCTTCACGCCCAGCTGGGGCAGGGAGGACAGCAGGGCCCACGTATACGGATGCCACGGATTGTAGAAAATCTCGTCCACCATGCCATACTCCACGATCTGGCCGGCGTACATGACAGCCACGCGGTCGGCCACATTGGCCACCACACCCAGGTCGTGGGTGATGTAGATGACGGTCATGTTCAGCTCCCGCTGGAGGGAACGGATCAGGTCCAGGATCTGGGCCTGGATCGTCACGTCCAGGGCGGTCGTCGGCTCGTCGCAGACGAGGATCTGGGGACGGCAGGCCACCGCGATGGCGATGACCACGCGCTGGCGCATACCGCCGGAGAACTCATGGGGATACTGGTTGGCCCGGCGCTCCGGGTCAGGGATGCCGACCTTCGCCAGCATCTCAATGGCCATCTTCTTCGCCTGCTCACCCTTGATCCCCTGGTTGAGCTCAATGCTCTCCTGGATCTGCTTGCCGATCTTCTTCAGGGGGTTCAGGCTGGTCATGGGGTCCTGCATGACCATGGAGATCTTCTTGCCCCGGATGGTCATCCATTCCTTCTCGGTCTTGTACTTGGAGATATCCGTCCCGTTGTACATGATCGACCCGCCAACGATGCTGCCGTTGGCGTCCAGCATCCCCAGGAAGGACTTGGTAAACACGCTCTTACCGGAGCCGGACTCGCCGACAATCGCCAGCGTCTCCCCCTCGTAGAGGTCCAGGGAGCACTTGCGGATTGCCTTGAGGACCTTGCCGCGCAAGGTAAACTGGATCTCAATATCCCTTGCGGACAGAATCGGTTCTTTAGCCATCAAATCCTCCCCTCCCTTATACGTGGTTTCTGGGGTCGGCGGCGTCGGAGACCGCATTGCCCATCAGATAGAAGCTGATCGTAATCATGGAAACAATGACTGCGGGGAAGATCAGCAGGTGGGGGTAATCCAGGAAGAAGTTCCGGGCGTTGCGCAGCAGCAGGCCCAGGGAAGGCGTCTCCACGCCCATGCCCAGCCCCAGATAGCTCAGGGTGGATTCCAGGGCGATGGTGCCAGGAATCGACAGGGCCAGACGCAGGATGACGACGCTGATCAGGTAGGGGAAGATGTTCTTCACCAGCACACGCCACACCGGCGTGCCCAAGCAGCGGGAGGCCAGGTTATATTCCCGGTCCCGGTACATCAACACCAGATTTCGCACATTTCGTGCCATAATCAGCCAGCCCGTGGCAATCATGGCCGTAGCCATGATACCAAAGCCCTGGCCTACCATCAGGGCGACGAGCATCATGTAGATAATCGTCGGGATATTGTTGATAACATTGTACAGCTCGGTCAGCGGCCGGTCCAGCCAGCGCACATAGCCCCACAGGCACCCGATTGCCACGCCGATAATGGCTTCGCCGATGGCAACCACCAGGGAAAGCTTGATGGAGACCTGGGCGGCATACCACACCTGGCACCAGTAGTCACGGCCCAGGTTGTCTGTGCCGAACCAGTACTCCGCCGTGGGCCCCAGGAAACTCTGGTTCTGGTCGCTCAGCAGCTCGGAATACTGGTACTTTCCGATTGCCAGGGCGATGAAAGAGAAGATCACCAGGAAGATGAACACAGCGCCCATAATCACGGCGGGCTTGTTCTTCAGGAAGTTCTGCCATACGCTGCGCCAGTAGGAGTAGTTGGAGTAGCCGATGCGCTCAGCGGCGTCAGCGGAATACTCCACCACCCGGAACAGCTCATCCTGTTTCAGTTTCTTGTTGTCACTCATTACCGGGTTTCGCCTCCTCCCGCCAGCTTGATGCGCGGATCAAGAATCATCATCAGGACATCGCCCAGGAACACGCCGACCACGCCCAGGCCCGCATAGAGGAACACGCACCCCTGCACCACATTGGTGTCGTAACGCTGGATGGCCTCGGTCATCAGGGTACCCATACCGGGCACGGAGAAGAACCGCTCCACCAGCAGGGAGCCAGCCAGGGTGAGCAGCAGGGACGCGGGGATGTACTGGGCCAGGGGCACGAAGGCGTTTTTCAGCACGTGCTTGACCATGATGCTCTGGTTGGACATGCCCTTGATCCGGGCCAGCTTGATGTAATCCTTTGTGGACTCGTCCACCATGTACCGGCGGGTCCAAAGCGCATAATGCGCAATGGACGTAAGCGCCAGGCACGCGATGGGCAGGATGCTGGACTGCCCGGGGTTGCGGTTGGAATACAGGCTGGGCAGCCCCAGCACCCGTGCGCCGAATACCAGCACAAGGGAGTAGGACACCAGCGTTGGGACAGAGTTGATAAAGACTGTGTAGACTGTACCGATATGATCCATGAGGCGGTCCTTTTGCCGGGCCTGCAGTACGCCCAGCACAACGCCTACAGCCAGTGAAATGGCCATGGCCGTGACGCCCATACGCATGGAAACCGTGAACTTGTCGGCCACAATCTCCCACACGCCAACGCCGGTCCGAATCCTCCGCGACTCACCGAAGTCAAAATGGAGGAGGCCCCTATAGAACCGGAACAGCTGTGTTGGAATTGGGTCGAGAAGTCCCGCAGCCTGCAGGATGTCGTGCTTCTGCTCATCGCTGAACTTGATCTGCTGCTCATCCGTGAAGAAATAATCGGTGGGAAGGCAACGCATGAGCACAAAGACAATGGAGACAACGATCAGAACCGTCAGCAGAGATTGCAGCAGCCGCTTGACCGTGTACTTAAACATTACGAAGCGTTGGCGTTATACTCTTCGACGAACCGGGCGTAATCCTCAGCGGTATAGGGTACCGTGGAGGTCTCCCAGTTCTTATAGGTGTAGGTCTGGCAGCCATACAGGGCGTACATCTTGGAGTAGTCGTTGATCTGGGTCAGCTGCCATGCGTTCTCGTAGTTGGAGGGGATGGCCAGGGCGTGGTTGAGCAGGAACGCCTCAGCCTCGGCGAACTTCTCATAACGGGCGTCCATGTCGTCAAAGGTGTTCTTGGCCTCGCGCTCCAGGCGGGTGAACTCCTCAAAGAGGGCGATGGTCTCGGGATCGGTCAGCTCGTTGATGTTGTTGTACTTCATGGCGTAGTAAGCGCTGTCGTCGCCGTAGACGATCTGGTCGAGGAAGTTCTCGACGTCGCCGTAGTCAGCACCCCAGCCGTTGCCCTGGAAACTCTGGAGCTTGGGATTGACGACCTCCTGGGTCACGCTGGTGACGTACTCGCAGATGTGCAGCTGGACATAGTCGCTGCCCAGGGTGCGCTCGAAGTTCTCCTTCAGGATGGTAGCGCCGTCCAGAGCGGTGGAGCTGCCGGACTGGATGTAGTAGTCGATCTGGACAGGGAAGGTCACCTTGCCCTCCAGCTCCTTCATGGCCTGCTCCTTGTACTGGAGAGCCAGGTCAGGGTTGAAGCGGCGGGGGGTGTCGCCGCCGGCGGGGGCGATGTTCTCCAGCTTCTCAATGACGCGCTGGGTGTACTCAGTGCCGTCGGAGAAGTACAGCAGGCCCTGCATGGTGAAGCACAGGTTCTCCAGGCTCAGGGGGTTGATGCGGTTGGCACGGGCCCAGGTGGTGGTCAGGTCCAGGCCGTAATACAGGGACTTACGGAACGCCTCGTTGGCCACGGCGGTGTTCCAGTTGGTGTCCATGCTGCCGTCGGGGTTCCGCTTGGCGAAGTTGAGCTGATACTGGTAGGAGAACTTGCGCAGGCGGGTCTCCACCAGCTGGTTATAGTACTCGTTGCTGGGGTTGTCGGTGATGGTCTTCAGGGTGGCCGCGTTCAGCTCGCAGTTGTGGACCTCGCCGGTCTGATAGAGCTGGTCGTCCTTGGTGCCGTCGTCGATCATGACGATGGTGACGGTGTCGAACAGGGTGCAGTCCTTATCCCAGTAAGAGGGGTTCTTGGTCAGGACCTTCTCGTTGTTCATGATGTAGGAGGTGATGGTGTAGGGGCCGTTGTACCACATGGTCTCGTTGCTCATGCCGATCATGTTGTCAACGCCCTTCTCATCGATCTCCGCCTGGGAAACGGGGTACAGGGCGGCGGAGGTGCACAGGGTGTCGAAGTAGGGGCAGTTGGACACGCAGGTGTAGTCCAGAGTGTAATCATCGGGGGCCTTGATGCCGACCTTGTCGAACTCGGGGTTGTTCTCGGTGGTCAGGGCCTTCGCAGCGCCGGGGTTGGTCTCAGCCAGGTTCTTGGTGTAGTCATAGTACTCCTGGGCGCCCTCCACCAGGGTGACGAGCATGGAGGTGTTGTTGGCGCCGTTCTTCTCATAGTTGAGGATCCACTCCATAGCAGTGACCCAGTCCTGAGCGGTGCACTTGGCCTTCTCATTGCCGTTGACGTCAACCCAGGTCACGTCGTCACGGAGCTCAAAGTGCCAGGTCTTGCCGCCGTCCTGGGTCCCCCAGGTCTTAGCTACGGCGGGGTTGAGCTTGCCGTAGTTGTCGATCTCCAGCAGGGGGGAGTAGGCGTTACAAAGGACGTTCAGGTCCGCGGACTTCTCGGTGTTCAGGATGAAAAAGCCCTCCAGCTCACGGGTGCCGGTGCTCTCCCAGGTAATCAGGTCCTTGAGGGGCTCGCCGCCATTGCTGGGGGCGGGAGCGGGGGTGCCGCTGCCAGTGTCGCCGTTGTTGCTGCTATCAGCAGGGGGGGTATTCTGGCTGCCGCCATTATTGCCGCACGCGGTAAGTACCAGCATAGCGGTCAGCAGCAGCGCCAGGATACGGGTTGCCTTTCTCTTCATCGTGTTTGTCACTCCTCACATAATTGTCAAACAAAGCGAAGCCCCCGCTGGGAGCCGCGGGCTGAACCGCCGGAGCTGGCCGGCGGTAATGCCCATTGTTCCCGCACGGCTGTGCGGGAACAAAATGGCTCCGGAGCCATTTGTGGTTCCAGGGAGCTTCTGCCTTATTTGCTACCAATAATTTAACATCCTTGTCACAGTCTGTCAAGTATTTTTCCGCGATCTCTTGTTGAAAGTGCCCATTGACTGGAGAAAATACCAAAAGCTCCCTCCGAGCCGATGGGAGGGCGGCCGGGAGGGAATCGCGCCAATCCATTCAAATTCCGCAATATTTTGGCATTATAAGTTCCTATATTTCCCATTTTCTGCTTTTTGTCCCTTTTTTGCCCCGCCGCCGCCTGCTGCGGGGGCTTGTCCGCAAAGGGCGGACACCCCTCCCGTGCCACTCCGGGCGGGGCCCTATGGAATGGGTTGACATTTGTAGATCAAAATGTTATACTGCACTCCAGGAGCGGGGCCCTGCCCTGCAATTTTTTGTATGCTGCAAACGCCCGGCGGAGGAACGATCATGAGACGGACTTGGAAGAAATGGGCAGCGGCCCTGCTGGCCCTGCTGTTGCTGCTGGAGGCGGCGGATATTCTATATGTGACGCAGTGGGGGGGCAGCTGCCCCCTGCCGGTTTTGATGTACCACCACTTTGCCCCGGAGAGCACGATTGGCACGGTCGTCTCCGTGGCCCGGTTCCGGGAGCAGATGACGGCCCTGCGGGACGCGGGGTTCCATACCGTGACCCTCTCCCAGCTGGTGGACTATGTGGAGAACGGCGGCTCCATGCCGGACAAGCCGGTGCTGATTACCATGGACGACGGCTACACCAGCAATCTGGCTGACGCAGCCCCTATCCTGGAGGAATTGGGCATGTGCGCGACGGTGTTTGTCATCGGCGTGAACGAGGGGGAGGAGATCTACGTCCACTCCGGCGGGCCCCTCACCCCGCCCCGGTTCAGCTATGAGGAGGCGGCGGTCTGGGTGGAGAAGGGGGTGCTGGACGTACAGAGCCACACCTTTGACCTGCACCAGCTGGCCTCCTACGGCTACGGCGAGCGGGACGGAATGCTGCCCATAGCAGGCGAGGCGGAGGGGGACTACCGCGCCGCCCTGCTGGACGACATGCTCCGGTTCCGGGCGCGCAGGGAGGGGCGGGTCTCCACCCAGCTGATGGCCCTGGCCTACCCCTTCGGCTACTACTGCCAGGAGGCGGACGACCTGCTGGCGGAGCAGGGCATCTCCGTCACCTTTACCATAGACGAGCGCGCCAACCATCTGTTCCGGGGCAACCCCCGCTCCCTGCGGATGCTGGGCCGGTTCAACGTCACGGACAACATCACCGGCGAGAGCCTGGTGAAGCGCCTGGAGTGGAATACCTGAGCCGCCCGGGCGGCCCGCAGAAAAGAATCAAAAGAAAAACTTTCAACCGGATTCCTTTTGTGGTATCATGGGGTGTAAAGCTTTCTTTTGATTCTTTTTCTTTTGCAAAAGGAAAGGAAGTTTACCAACACGGAAGGAGCGCCAGACCATGACCGACCATTTGGAGACCATCTGCGTCCAGGGCGGCTACCGCCCCGGCAGCGGCGAGCCCCGGCAAATCCCGATTATCCAGTCCACCACCTTTAAGTACGACTCCAGCGAGGAGATGGGCAAGCTCTTCGACCTGGAGGCGGAGGGCTACTTCTACAGCCGCCTCCAGAACCCCACCTGCGACCACGTAGCCGCCAAAATCGCCCAGCTGGAGGGGGGCACAGCGGCCATGCTCACCTCCTCCGGCCAGGCCGCCAACTTCTATGCGGTATTTAACATCGCCTCCTGCGGCGACCATGTGGTCGCCAGCAGCTCCATCTACGGCGGCACCTACAACCTCTTTGCCGTGACCATGAAGCGCATGGGCGTCGAGTTCACCTTCGTCTCCCCGGACTGCACCGCCCAGGAGCTGGACGGGGCGTTCCGCCCCAACACCAAGGCCGTCTTTGGTGAGACCATTGCCAACCCCGCCCTGACGGTGCTGGACATTGAGAAGTTTGCCCAGGCCGCCCACCGCCACGGCGTACCCCTGATTGTGGATAACACCTTCGCCACCCCCATCAACTGCCAGCCCATCCGCTGGGGTGCGGACATCGTGGTCCACTCCACCACCAAGTACATGGACGGCCACGCCGCCGCCCTGGGCGGGTGCATCGTGGACGGCGGCCATTTCGACTGGATGGCCCACGCGGACAAGTTCCCCGGCCTGTGTACTCCGGACGACAGCTATCACGGCGTCACCTACGCGGAGAAATTCGGGATGGAGGGCGCCTTCCTCCACAAGGCGGCCGCCCAGCTCATGCGGGATTTCGGCTCCGTCATGTCCCCTCAGAGCGCCTTCCTGCTGAACCTGGGCCTGGAGAGCCTCCATGTACGCATGGCCCGCCACTGTGAAAACGCCCAGGCCGTGGCGGAGTTCCTCAGCGGCCATCCCAAAATCAGCTGGGTGCGGTACAGCGGCCTGCCTGGCGACCCCTACCACGCCCTGGCGGAGAAATACCTGCCCCACGGCTCCTGCGGCGTGGTCAGCTTCGGGGTGAAGGGGGGGCGCGGCGCGGCGGCCTCCTTTATGGAGCGCCTGCGGCTGGGGGCCATCGCCACCCATGTGGCCGACGCCCGCACCTGCTGCCTCCATCCCGCCAGCACCACCCACCGGCAGATGAATGACGCGGAGCTGGCCGCGGCCGGCGTGTCGCCGGACCTGGTCCGGCTGAGCGTCGGTCTGGAGAGCCGGGAGGACCTGCTGGCGGATCTGGCCCAGGCGCTGGACGCTGTGTGAGAGGAAAGAGGAGGAACCCATGCCCATCCGTATCCCCAATGAACTGCCTGCCGTCAAGACCCTGACGGAGGAAAATATCTTTGTCATGACCGAGCGGCGGGCCATGACCCAGGACATCCGCCCGCTGAAAATTTTGCTGCTGAACCTGATGCCCACCAAGATCGCCACAGAGACCCAGCTCAGCCGCCTGCTGTCCAACACGCCCCTCCAGGTGGAACTGGAGCTGATCTGCCCCCAGGGGCACATCCCCAAGAACACGCCCCAGGAACACATGCTGGCCTTTTACCGCCACTTCGCGGACGTGAAAGACTGCAACTACGACGGCATGGTCATCACCGGCGCGCCGGTGGAGCACCTGCCCTTTGAGGAGGTGTCCTACTGGCCGGAGCTGTGCGAGATCATGGAGTGGAGCCGTCTCCATGTCCACAGCACCTTCCACATCTGCTGGGGGGCCCAGGCGGGGCTGTACTACCACTACGGTATTGAGAAATACTCCCTGGAAAAGAAGCTCTTCGGCGTCTTCCCCCATGTGGTGGAGCGGCGGAGCAACATGCTCTTCCGGGGCAGCGACGACGTGTTCATGGTGCCCCACTCCCGGCACACCACCGTCCGCCGGGAGGACATTGAGCAGGTCCCGGACCTGAAGATCCTGGCCACCTCACCGGAGGCTGGGATCTACGCCCTGTCCACTGAGAGCGGCCGGCAGATCTTCATCACCGGCCACTCGGAGTACGACGCGGATACGCTGGAGAAGGAGTACCTGCGGGACAAAAGCCAGGGCAAGCCCATCGAGGTGCCCAAAAACTACTACCCGGACGACGACGATACCCAGCCGCCCCGGGTCACCTGGCGCTCCTGCGCCAACCTGCTCTACAGCAACTGGCTCAACTACTTCGTCTACCAGACCAC
>JAAWKB010000075.1 GCA_022797115.1 Oscillospiraceae bacterium | reverse complement strand
TCCTTCGGCACCAACGACCTGACCCAGATGACCTTCGGCTTCAGCCGCGACGACGCGGGCAAGTTCCTGGCCAGCTACTATGACCGGAAGATCTATGAGTCCGACCCGTTCTCCCGTCTGGACCAGGTCGGCGTGGGCCGCCTGGTGAAGATGGCCTGTGAGCTGGGCCGCGAGACCCGCCCCGACATCAAGCTGGGGATCTGCGGCGAGCAGGGCGGCGATCCCTCCACGGTGGATTTCTGCCACAATGTTGGCCTGACCTATGTCTCCTGCTCCCCCTTCCGCGTGCCCATCGCCCGGCTGGCTGCCGCCCAGGCCGCGATTAAGAGCCCCCGGAAGTAACAGCGTATTTGTCGTAGGGCAATGTGATTTAGCCTGTGTAAGGCAATAAACATCAGCCTACGCCATAGAAAAAAGTGACCTGCCATCCTTTGGATGGGGGTCACTTTTTTGTTCTTCGGACGATCCGTTCCCTTCGTAACGCAAGGATATAAGGAACATTTTGTATAGTATACCTTAACATGGAACACTCCTGGTGTATCCCACATAAGTTATCAGTGATAATATAAATTGAAAAATATATACGATGAAAAATAGCCAAAAAAACAGCGCAAATATCATACAAAATATATATAGACTTTTTGTGCATTTTAACATAAAATATACTCCTTTATCTGATAGTCGGGCTGGGAGTTGAAATGAAATCCGTCATTTTACAGCATCCCGTACAATGGTTCCTGCAATTTTATTTATTATGATTTTATCCAATCCAGCGCCCAATCCTACCTAGTATAAAAATTTCTCATCAGATTGTCAATTCATTTTTTAAAAATTTTCTCATCAGTTTATTGCCGAAATGGTGCAGGGCCATTTTCTGATCGCGCCTGGAGACATTTCGTCTTTTCCCACGGGGAGAATAGGTGCATTTGGACTGTATTTCTCAACATCATATTCAAATCTCAGGCTAAAAATATCTATACCAAACAATAGATTCTTTAAAAGCAGCGGCGCATTGCCGCAGGGGACAGCAGCCGAACCTGTGGAGGGCGAGCCCCCACGACCTGCGCATAAAAAAGTGACCCCGCATCTCGTGATGCGGGGTCACTTTTTCAGATGGCCGTTTCCCTATGTAAATACTGATTTTTTAGTACATTCGATACAGTATCATCGCAAGGCACACGAGCAATGGGCCTGGTTATTGAAAATCCGCCAGGACCACGGTCTCCCCGCCCCGGAGCCGGGACGCCTCCGCTGCCAGCGCCATGACGTGGCTTTCCACTGACGCATCAATCCCTGTGAGGCTCTCTGTGCCGCCTTCCTCGATCAGGCGGCAGAACTGCGCCATCAGCCCTGCGTCGCCGCCGCCGTGGCCGGCGAACTCACTCTTGCTGCTGTCCAGGGAGATCAACTCATCCTCCCGGCCAAAGCGGCGCAGGAGCAGGGTGTTTTTCTCCATATCCCCCTCGATCTCACCCAGCGTACCAGTAAGCTTGATCGTCCGGCGGCAGGTCTCGGTGAAGGCGGTCATGGTAAAGGTGGCGTAGACCCCGTTTGCAAACGTCAGATTCACTGTCTGGTGATCCACCACGTCATTGTCGCAGTGGTACACACACCGCCCATAGGGGCCTGACCGCAGCGCGGCATACAGGTTCTCCTCCGTTGGCGGGCCTCCCGCAACAACCGTATTGGGCCAGCCATCCTTCCCCTGGCGCAGCCCGCAGTGTCGGCCGTCCAGATAGATCTTCTCCGCATCATAGATACAGTTTTCCTTCCAGGCACAGCCGTCCAAGCAACGCTCTGCCGCCCCGGCCGGGGCGTTCTCCGCCCGGAAGTGATCCAGCGAACCAAAGCTCTGCACCTTCAGGCAGCGGTCCCCCGCAAGCCAGCGCAGGATATCCATATCATGGCAGCTCTTTGCCAGGATCATGGGGCTGGTCTCATCGGACCGCCGCCAGTTGCCGCGGACAAAGCTGTGGGCATAATGCCAGTACCCCACATGCTCCACCGCGTCGATGGTCTCCAGCTTACCAATCTCCCCCTGCCGCACCATAGCCTCCAAGGCCGCGTAAAAGGGCGTATAGCGCAGCACATGGCACACCACGACCACCCTGCCGGTCTCCTTCGCCTTCTCCAGCAGGCTGCGGCATTCCGACAGCTCCGGCGAAATCGGCTTTTCCAGCAGCACATGGTATCCCTTCTCCAGCGCGCGCAGCGCAGCGGGGACATGCTGACGGTCCTGGGTCGCAATCAGCATGACATCCGCCAGCTTCGGCTGGGCCAGCAGCTCATCGTCTGAGGCGAAGCACATCTCGTCCGGCACCTGGTACCACTCCCGCAGCAGTGCCAGCCGCCCTGGCCGGCAGTCCGCTCCGGCTACAATCTTCATTTGCTCCGGGTGGCTCCTCTGATAGGCCGCGTAGGCCTCCAGACCGCGGCTGCCGCAGCCGCAGATTGCAAATGTAATCGGTTGTTCCATATTGGGTCCTCCCCCTCGCATTCTCTGTCCCGGCTGCCCCGGCCGGTTCCGTTCGGTATGCGCTACATCAGAAGGATCTCCCCGCATACCATTTTTGCCACACACTGCCGCTCCGCCCTTCGCAGGCGGAGTGTCTCGCTCCCAAAGCTGATCTCGGTGCCCGCATAGGCAATGCCACACTCCAGACGCCCGCCGCCTTTTTCCTCCAGATCCATTTTGATGTTCATCAGATCCTCCTCCAGCTGCCGCATCTTCATGTCGGCTGCTGACATCTTGATCCGGAGTTTGCCCAGGAGGCTGGATTTAACCGGGCTGTCCAGCTGGCACTCCAGCTTCTCCAGCTCCATCTCCAGCTCCTTCAGCTCGCGCTGTACGCTCTCCCGCTCAAAGCTCGTACAGGGCAGCCCGCCCAGGATGACGGACGTTTTGCACTCCGACTGGGCGCCTACGGCGGTTGCGCTGATCTTTTTGGCGGCCCAGACGCGCCCGCCTATGATGCTGCCCCGGCCGGAACGCACCTGGACCTCCCCGTCGCAGTATACCTTACTGTTCATGATGCAGTCGGTTTGCAGGTTCTCCTGGACATGGATGGTTGCATTTTCAATGTACTTGGAAAATACGCACCGGTGTGCCCGGATGGTGGTCGTTCCGTCGCCCAGGATGCCCTTGACCACGACCAGGTCGCCGCCGGCCTCCACCGTGCTGCCGGCCTCTACCACGCCGTCTACATGGATGTTTCCCATGGCCTGGACAGTGAAGCCGCTGAGCACGTCGCCGTGGACATTGACGTCGCCAAAAAAGGTGATGCTCCCCGTGGAAAAGTCCACGTTCCCCGGGATATCCATCACCGGCTTGACGTGGAAGCTGCGGCCTGTGAACTCCACATGGCCCGAAATCGAGGCCAGCAGCGAGATGCCGTCTTCACTGATCTCCGTATTCCGCCCAACCGGCAGCGGCACGGATTTGCCGCTTTTGGCGGGGATCTCCTGGTCCAGCACTGTCCGGCCCGGCTCGCCCTCGGTGGGCCGGATCAGATGGCAGATCTCCTGCCCCTGCTTTACATTGCGGATCTGGTTCAGGGCCGTGTAGTCCACCTGCCCGAACTCGTCTACCTCCAGCACCCGCTCGATCACCCGGGGGAAATTATCCACAATATTGCCGTTTTTCCCATCAAAGGCGGGTTTCCCGCGGGCAATCAGGAACAGGTTGAAATACCGCCGCTCGTCCCGGCACACATGGTCCATCATCTGTGTGTCTACGCCGTAGTCGATCTCCTTGTCTACCAGGGCCTCGTACAGCATCTCCCGGGTGATCTCCTCGCCCGGCCCCACCGGCGGGAAAACGATTACCCAGGCGTAGAGCTTATCTGCGGAGAGGAAGAAGTAGGGGAGCGCGTCCAACGGGGGCAACTCCGCTGCCTCCTTTTTTTTTCCCTCCTTCTCGCCATCCTTGCCCTTGCTGTCAGTTTTCTGCTTGTTCCTGTTGTTGACCTCCTTCAGCCGCGCCTTACAGACGCTGGTCAGGACTGTTTTCAGCCGTTTCTTCTCCTTTTCTACCAGCTCCATGGGGAGAACCCCGTCTTCATCCAGGCAGAGCCGGGGGGACGGCAAATACCGGTTGACCTCCTGCCGCCGCCGGTTATAGAGGCGGTTGAGGGGGTGGTCCGGGGACAGCTCCAGCTTGGTCTCGTCCGCTGCGCCGTCTTCCTCAGGGACGGCGGCTTCTTCCGGAATATACAGTTCTTCGGCAATGGGGTCCTCCGTCTCCTTCGCCGCAGAGGGAAACAGAAAAGACTTGATTTTGTCTTTCAGTGACATGTCCGCAACACCGCCCTTTCCCAATCAGTTTATGATACCTATTATACGCGGTGCCAGCCGTATTGACAAGATGGAAATTGTTGGGCCAGCCGGCCTACAGGTTGGAAAATACCTCCATCTGCTTTTGGAGCTCCCCAACGATCTCCTGGTTTGTCTCCATGCGGGCCGTGATCCCGGCCATGTCATCCACCAGGCCCCGGGTGCTGCCGGCTGCGCCGGAGATGCCGGAGGCTGCGCCGTCAATTGCGCCGGAGATGCTGGAGATGGAACCGGCAATTTCATCCATGGCCGTCTTCAGCCGGACGGCCCGGCCGTTAAAGGACTCCATAGAGTGACCGATATAGTCCGCATCCTCCCGGTATTGCCTGCCAGACTGGATCGACTGCTCCAGCTGGGCCAGGACTGCCTTGCCAAGATAGTCCGCCAGCTCCCGCGCACTGCCGGAGAGATAGTCCACCGCGCCGGTAACAACCGTGCTGACTTCCTGGATGTGGTTTGCGGTCTCTGCGCAGGAATCCGCCAGCTTTCGGATTTCCCGGGCCACAACGGCAAACCCCTCCCCCGCCGCCCCGGCCCGGCTCGCCTCGATGGAGGCATTGATGGCGATCAGGTCCGTAGAGGATGAGATAGAGAGGATATCCTTGGTCAGGACGCCGATCTGGCTGACGCTCTGGCTCTTTTCAATGGCTTTGTCCAGCATGGACATGATCTCCGCCGCCTTGGCGCGGACTGCCTCTGTCTCCGCCCGGGCGGAGCGTTCCATATTCTCGGCCCGTCCCCGCATGTCCTGGGAGTAGGCCGTGATGGCGGCACACTCCTCCGCCATGTCCCTGGTGTCGCCCTGGGTGCCGGCCGCGCTGGCGCGGATGGCGGCTGTGCTGCCGGAAATCTCCTCCAGGGCGGCGGAGAGCTGTTCGGTCAGGCCGGAGAGCTGCTGGACGCTGCCGCTGGAGGTCCGGGTCCGCCGGCGGACCTCCCCCACCACCCCGCTGATGCGCTCAGAGCTGTCCTGGAGCGTCCCCATGGCATCGCGGATGGGGGTGATGACATACTTGCGGATAATCCGGAAGGCAGCCGCTACCAGCAGGACCCCCAACACCAGGGTGACGGTGCTGGTAATCAGGGAAGTGACGTAGACCACGGTGAGGTGGTCCTTGGCCTCCTCCGCCTGGCTGCTGACGGCGGCATAGAGGGCGTCGATATCCGCCTCCGCCGCGCTGCTCCAGGTGGCCACATCCCCGTTGGCTGTGGCATAGGCATCCTGGGTCTTGCTGTCGGCGCTGGCGCAGACCAGGTAGACCAGGGCGTGCTTGAAGGCGTCGTAATCCTCCAGGAGGGCGCGGTAGGTCTCCATACCGTCCTCCGGGACAAACCGCTCATAGCCGGCCAGCTTCCCGTCCAAGGCCGCCTCCTCCGCCTTGATCTGCTGGACCAGGCCGATCATGGTGGCGTGGTCTGCGGCCACAATATGGGACATCGCCAGCAGGTGGATATCTGTCAGCGTGCGCCGGATTCCCTCCAGCTCCCCCTCGCTGACCATGTACTCGTCCACGATCACCCCCGCGTTGGCGTGGACCTTGTTGATGCTGAAAACAGCCAGGATATTGGACAACAGCGCCACCAGCCCCAGTAAAATGACGGGCAAAATCAAACGCTGCTGTAGTGTCAGCCTGCCTCTCATACAATCCCCTTCCCTCTGATATTCCATCGCCTACCGTGCGGTTACGCTGTCCACCAGGCGGTCCAGCTGGGTCTGGAGGGGCGTGCCGGATGGGTTCCCCTCCGCCAGGCTCCCGGCAAATTCGGACACCGGGTCCCAGAACTTCCCGCCCACCCGCTGGAGATGGGAAAACTCCGACTGGGCCAGCAGCGCCGCGATGGCCGGGGACGCCTGCACCTGGGGGGAGTTGGCCGCCTGGATATTGGCAGGGCCCTGGCCCCGCATCTCAAAGCGCAGGCGCTGGTTGTCCTCGCTGGTAATCCACTCCGCCAGCCGCGCCGCCCACTCCGGATGCTCCGAGTAGGCGTTCACGCCGATGAGCTTGCAGCCGGAGAAGGAGGCCATCTGCACCTGCTGCCCTGCGCAGGTATACGCGGGCAGCTTCGCCGCCCCGGCGTCGTCCCCCCAGGCCTCCGCCACAGCCACGGCGTTCCACACGCCGCTGACCCCCGCGATGACGGACCCGTCCTGCACGCCGGCCAGGAACTCCGTGTCCGTCCGGCTGGCAAAGCCGGGGCTGGCCGCGATGGACAGCATGGACTGGGCCACGTCCACGCCGCGGATCGGCCCGCTGCTGCTGTTCCAGGTGCAGTAGTTGGTCAGGCCGTCCTCGTTGAGCCCCACCTCCAGACCGGTGTTGCCAAAGAAGGCATAGACATACCAGGCGGACGACCAGTCCATTACCACCAGCCGCCCGGCCTGGGCCGCCGTCTCCACCATCCGCTCCAGGCTTTGGATGTCCTCTTCGGTAAAGTAGGCTTTGTTATAGTAGAGGAAATAGCCGTTGTCCGCCGTCAGCGGATAGGCGTAGAGGGTCCCCTCCACGCTGGCCGCGTCCGCTGCGGCGGATAAGCTCGCGGCGCGGATGGACTCCGCGTTCTCCACCGGGTCCAACCCGCCGGCGGCGGCCAGGGCGGCCACCTGGTCGTCGGCAAAGGCAAACACATCCGCACCCCCCTCCAGGTCCCCCAGCAGGACGTCCTTGCAGTTGGACTCGCTCTGGGGCTGGTAGGTAATCTGGAAATCCGCCTGGCCGGCGTAATGGGACCGGAAGGAGTCGAAAATTTCCTCAAGAAGCGCCGCGTCCTCCTCCGCCCCCCACACAGTCAGTTCGACTGTCTGCGTACCCTCATCCGTGCTGGCCTCGGCGGGCGGCGGCGCCTGCCTGCCGCATCCGGCCGTCCAGAGCAGCGCCGCCAGGGACAGCGCCAATAGAAAACCGTGCCTTTTCATATAACCCTGTTCCTCTCCTATCATAGAAATTCCGGTGGTTTTTGATCCGGAAATAAATATACCATTCTTTGCCGCTGCTGGCAACCGGATTTGCGCTGTCCCTCCATGGCGGAGTGTTAAGAAATCGTTAAAGATCAAAGACAGGACAACACCCGCTCGGCGGCCCGCAGGCCGTCGGCAGCGGCGGACATGATCCCACCGGCATAGCCTGCGCCCTCGCCGCAGGGCCAAAGCCCCCGCACCGGGGACAGCCCCGCCTCATCCCGCAGGATGCGCACCGGGCAGGACGAGCGGGTCTCCACCGCTGTAAGCACGGCGTCCGGGCAGGCGTACCCCCGGACCTTCCCGTCCAGGACCGGCAGGGCCTCCGCCAGCGACTGGCACAGGAACTCCGGCAGCACCTCCCACAGGTCGCACCAGCGCACGCCGGGGCGGTAGGTCGGCGTTACGGTCCCGGGGCCCCGGGATGGGCGGCGCAGCAGGAAATCCTCCAGGCGCTGTGCCGGCGCGAGGAACCCGCCGCCGCCGGCGGCAAAGGCCCGCGCCTCCAGCTCCCGCTGGAAGGCGACGCCAGCCAGGGGACCTCCATCCGGGAAGTCCGCCGGGGTGACGCCCACCAGCAGGCCGCCGTTGCAGTTCACCCCATCCCGGGCGTAGAAGCTCATGCCGTTGGTGACGGTGCGCCCAGCCTCGCTGGCGGCGGCCACCACCTGTCCGCCGGGACAGACGCAGAAGCTGAACACGCCCCGTCCATTTTCCAGATGGCAGCTGAGCTTGTAGCTGGCCGCCGGAAGGCGGGGATGCCCCGCCAGGGCCTTATACTGGGCCAGGTCAATCTCCACCTGACGGTGCTCAATGCGTACCCCTACCGCCAGGGGCTTGGGTTCCATGGGGACGCCTGCGGCGTGGAGCATGGCAAAGGTATCCCGCGCACTGTTCCCCAGGGCCAGCACCACCTGTTCGGCGGGCAGGGAATAAGCCCCCTCCGGCCCCTCCACCTGGAGGGCGTGCAGCCGCCCGGCCGCGTGTTCCATGCCGGTCAGGCGGTGGCCGAAGCGGAGCTCGCACCCCAGTTCCGCCAGCTCCCGCCGCAGGCTTGCCAGGACCCGGCGGAGGTAGTCCGTGCCCACATGGGGTTTCGCGTCCCAGAGGATGCTCTCCGGCGCGCCGTGGGCGGCAAGGGCCTCCAGGATGAACCGGTGGCGCATGTCCCGTGTGCCGGTGTTCAGCTTGCCGTCGGAGAAGGCCCCCGCGCCGCCCTCACCAAACTGGACGTTAGACTCCGGGTCCAGCTCCCCGGTCTGCCAGAAGCGTTCCACGTCCGCCTGGCGGCGTTCCACGTCCCACCCCCGCTCCAGCAGGATGGGCCGCGCGCCGCAGCGGGCCAGGGCCAGGGCGCAGAACAGCCCCCCGGGCCCCGCGCCCACCACCACCGGCGGGACAGGCGGCGGGGCGGAAACCGGCGGCGGCAGCTGGTAGGGCTTTTCCTCCAGGCGGGAGACCTGCCGGTTCCTGCACCGCCGGAGGACCCGATCCTCCCCCTTCACTGAGACGCCCAAGGTGTAGACAAAGCGGACGCCCTCCCGGGCGTCGACAGCCCGGCGGAGGATCTGCACCCCTTGAATCTCCCCAGGGGGGACCCGCAGCGCCGCCGCCGCTTTCCGGCCCAGCGCCGCCTTGCCCTCATCCAATTCCAGTTTGATGTTTTCTATTTGCAGCATGGGCCGCTCCTTCCCGGGGCCGCGCCCCAACCGAAGATCTGCCCGGCAGCCTCCAGCCGCCCGGACCGGCAGGCAATCATCTGCGCGGCCACGGACACTGCGATCTCCCCCGGGGCCTCCCCGCCGATGGGCAGGCCAATGGGGGCGTATACCCGGTCGATCTCCGCCGCCGGGAACCCCTCGGCCAGCAGCCGTTCCCGGGTGGCGGCCACCTTCCTGCGGCTGCCGATACAGCCGATATATTTCGCCGGGGTCCCCAGGGCCTGGGACAAGATCTCGTAATCCCACTCGTGCCCCGGCGTCATGATCACCACATAGTCATCTGCTGTGACAGGGGGCAGGTGGGCCAGCGCGTCCCGGAAGGGGACGCACGCAAGCTGGACGGCCTCCGGGAACCACTCCCGCGAAACCGCCTGGGGCCGCTGGTCGCAGACCGCCACCCGGAAGTCCGCTAGGGCCAGGACCTGAGCCAAGGCCCGGGCCACATGGCCTGCGCCGAAGAGGTACACAGTCCCCGCCCGGCACAGGGGCTCCCCATAGAGGACCGGTTCCCCCTCGTCCAGCACCCCCCGGCTGCCCAGCAGGGGCTCCAGACGCGCCGGAGGGATGTCCAGGCCCTGCAGGCCGTTTTCCCGGTCATAGGTTCCCATCCGCCACCCGCTATCCCGGATTTCCGTGAGCAGCCAGGCGGCGCGCCCGCCCTCCAGCAGCTCCAGGACAGGCTCCAGCGCCCCTCTGTCCTGCGGGCTGAAGGACTGGAAGAAGACCCGCACCTCCCCGCCGCAGATCATGCCGATATCCGCAGCATCCCCAGCGGAGAGGCGGTAGGTCTCCCAATGGGACCGCCGCCGCAGCGCCCCGGCCAGCTGGATGGCCCGGTGCTCCACCGCGCCGCCGCCGATGGTGCCCAGGGTCCTGCCCCCTGGGAGCACCAGCAGCTTGGCCCCCGCCCCCCGGGGGACAGAGCCATGGCTGGCGGCAATGCTGCACAGCACCGCGCTGCGGCCAGCCTCCAGCTCCCTGGCCAGCGCGGTCAACAGCTCTCTCATCCGCTCCCCTCCAGCCCTCATCGTATGTGCCTGCACTGGGTCACAACCCTGTCCCAGCGCCTCCGCAGTCCGCTGCGCCTGTCCTCCGCCAGTTGGATGCCGGACAGCGCGGCAATCCGCCCGGCTGTCTGCTCGACATCCAGGTGGTCTGTATCAATCCGTTCCTCCGTGATCTCCGTGTCAAAGGCCCGGAGGCACCGGCCGGTCTGGAGGGCTGCCCAAGACTGCTTCCCCTCCAGCCGGGAGGCGAGCCGTCTCCGGATCGTCTCCTCCTGCGCGTACAGGATATAGTGCTGCAGCGCGTACTCCTTTGACAGTGTGCCGATGATCTCCTCGTAGTAGGCCCGGTTGGTGATGGTCATGGGGACGATGATATCCCCGGCGTGGTGCTTTGCGAGATAAGTAAGCATCTCCAGCGTGACCGCACGCCACATGGGGTAATCCTGGAAATCGTCGGTATGGAGCGCCGGCGGGAGGTTTTTCCGGATAAAGCACCCCGCGTTTTCCGGGTCATAGACATACGCATCCGGCATCCGGCGCTGCAAGGTATATGCCGTCTGGGTTTTCCCTGCGCCAAAGGCCCCGTTGATCCAAATTATCATACCGCTGGAATCCTCCGTTTATGTCCTATGGGAGCGTGCTGCGCTCCGTTTCCCGTCGCTCTATCAGATTTTACTATAAACTGGGGGATATTACAATAAACATTTACCGCCGGGCAGCGCGCAGCCACATGAGGCCGCACACTGCCCGGCGGTGAAACCTTGCAGGTTCTTACAGCTGCCGGTAGTGGTAGAACCGGGCGAAATTGTGGAACAGGATGTCCTCCAGGAAACCTTCCTCCAGCCCCAGCCGCTTCGCCTTCTCCAGCTCCTTCTGGGGGCACCAGATGGGATAGTCCGAGCCGAAAAATACATGGGTGGGGTCATACTCCCGCAAAATCGCGTAGAGGGGGGCCTTGTCCGTGACATAGCTGAAGGATGAGCTGATATCCGTATAGATGTTGGGCAGCTTGGTGAGGGGGCGGATCTTCTCCAGATCCCAGTCCCCCCAGTTGCCCAGGTGGGCGGCGATACACCGGAGTCTGGGGAAGGTCCGGGCGATGGGCAGCATCCGGGCGGGGCCGGACACGTTCACCCGGGGGTCCCCCATGTGGGCGATGAGGAACATGTCCTGGCGCTCCATCTCCTCGTAC
>JAAWKB010000074.1 GCA_022797115.1 Oscillospiraceae bacterium | reverse complement strand
GGAGATGTCAGCGGTCTTGAGCTCATAGCCCAGCTCCTCGCTGATCACCTGGCCGCCGGTGAGGATGGCGATATCCTGGAGCATCTCCTTGCGGCGGTCACCGAAGCCGGGGGCCTTGACGCACACCACGTTCAGGGTGCCGCGCAGGCGGTTGACCAGCAGGGTGCTCAGGGCCTCGCCCTCCACGTCCTCTGCGATGATGACCATCTTCTTGCCGGACTGGACCATCTGCTCCAGCAGGGGCAGGATATCAGCGATGACGGAGATCTTCTTATCCGTGATGAGAAGATAGGCGTCATCCACAACGGCCTCCATCTTCTCCATGTCGGTAGCCATATAGGGGGAGATATAGCCGCGGTCGAACATCATGCCCTCCACGACCTCGCTGTAGGTATCGCTGGTCTTGGACTCCTCAATGGTGATGACGCCGTCAGCGGAGACCTTCTCCATAGCCTCGGCAATCAGCTTGCCGATGACCTCGTCACCGGAGGAGACAGTGCCCACGCGGGCGATATCATCGGTGCCGTTGACCTTCTGGGAATCGGCCTTGATGGAGGCCACAGCGGCCTCGACAGCCTTGGAGATGCCCTTCTTCATGACGATGGGGTTCGCGCCCGCAGCCAGATTCTTCAGGCCCTCGCCAATGATGGCCTGGGCCAGCAGGGTGGCGGTGGTGGTGCCGTCGCCGGCCACGTCGTTGGTCTTGGTGGAGACCTCCTTGACCAGCTGTGCGCCCATGTTCTCAAACGGATCGTCCAGCTCGATCTCCTTGGCGATGGTCACGCCGTCATTGGTGATGAGGGGCGCGCCGAACTTCTTATCCAGCACCACGTTGCGGCCCTTGGGGCCCAGGGTGACCTTGACGGTATCGGCCAGCTGGTTGACGCCGGTCTCCAGAGCCTTGCGGGCATCCTCGCCGCGCTTGATTAACTTAGACATAATCGCATAACCTCCAAATTATTCTTGCAGTGGGACGCGAAACGGTGTTTCGCGCTCAGATTTTTGTTTGATCCTTTTGCAAAGGAAACGGGCGGCTGCCTTACTCGACGATGGCCAGGATATCGCCCTGACGGACGATGACATATTCGTCCTCTCCGATCTTCACATTGGAGCCGGCGTACTTGTCGGTAATCACCTTGTCGCCGGGCTTAACGGACATGACGACCTCCTTGCCGTCCACCATGCCGCCGGGGCCGACGGAAATGACCTCGGCAACGGAGGGCTTCTCCTTGGCGCTGGAGGTGAGGATAATGCCGCCTTTGGTGGTCTCCTCCGCCTCCATGGTCTTGAGGACAACGCGGTCTGCTAAGGGTGTGAGCTTCATAATTGGGTTCCTCCTATATGAAATATTTTGTAAACAGATATCAGCACCGTTAGCACTCGGAGTTCTGGAGTGCTAACGGTGCTTATCTTACATCATCTTGCCCTATAATGCAAGAGGTTTTTAGAAAAAACGGCTGTTTTACAAAAAGTTCACAAACTCCCCGTTAAAACCCTGCATTCAAATGGGCAGGGGACGGCTGGTAGCGTTGGGACTGCAGCCGGCGGGGCCGAAAAAATGCACCTTCTTTTCCGAGAGGCGGAGCACGGCCCGCCTCCCGCGCACGATCTCGCCGTCCAGGCATGTGACAAGATCCCGCTCCGGGGAGTCAATGACAATCTCTTTTGCGGTATAGCAGGCCGCGCACTGGGGCAGGCGGTAGTACTCCCCCTTGGCGTAGGCCCCCACGAAGCGCAGGAAGGTGGGGCGGCTGACTTTTTTGACCACCAGGGTGTGGAGCACCCCGTCATCCATCCGGGCCTCCGCCACGGGCATGAAGCCCCCGCCGTAGTGCCGGCCGTTGCACACGGCGGCCAGGACATACTCCCCCGGCATGGGCAGGCCGTCCAGGGTAATGGTCCAGTCGTGGCCCAGGCCCCTGGCAACAAAGTTGACCGCCAGGGAGAGGATGTAGCTGCCTTGGCCCCCCAGCAGGGGGAGGCTGCCATATGTATGCACATCCTCGGCCACCTGGGCGTCGAAGCCGGAGCAGGCCACGGTCAGGGCCAGACGGCCGTTGCAGTCGATGGCGTCCAGGAGAAAATCCGTGCCGTCCCACAGATGCTCCGCATCGGCAAACAGGGGGGCGGCGTCCCCGAAGTTGCGCAGGAAGTCATTGCCCGTGCCCACGGGGATGCAGGTCATGGCGGCGGTTTCCGAACCGGCAATGCCGTTGGCAACCTCGTTGACCGTGCCGTCCCCGCCGCAGGCGTAGATGCGCACCGCCCGGCCGCTCTGGGCCAGGGTGCGGGCCGTCTCGGCGGCGTGCCCGGGCCGCTTGGTGAGGATGCACTCCACCTCCAGCCCATGGCGGGCGGCCAGGGCCTTTGACATTGCCATCAGCGCAGCGGTGCAGTCCTTTTTCCCGGCGGTTGGGTTGATGATGAATACATGCTTCATGGCTCCCTACCCTCTTTTTCTATTGTTTCTTCCCAATAGCGTAGACAATGCAGCCGGTTGCGGCGGAGGCTGCCGCCAGGATGCACCCGGCCTCTCCCAGGAAACACCCCAAATAGCCGCACATAAACACAATAGCGGCTGACCCAATGGCACGGCCCATCAGCCCACCTCCCTATGCGTTGAAATAGGCGCGGGCCTGGCCTGCGTCCAGGGCAATCTGCTCCCGCAGCCCGTCCAGGCTGTCAAAGCGGCGCTCAGGCCGGAGCATGTGCAGGAATTCCACCCGGCAGGCCGCTCCATAGAGGGAGGCGGTCTCGTCGAGCAGGTGGCTTTCCACCGTTACGCCCCCGTCCGTGTCCACTGTGGGGCGCACGCCCACATTGGTGACGGCGGGGTAGGTCCTGCCGCCGGCAGTGACGTGCGTGGCGTAGACCCCGAAAGCGGGGACCAGCTGACGCGCACCGGGGACCAGGTTCAGGGTGGGCGTCCCCAGGCGGCTCCCCAGGCCCTTCCCATGGCGCACCGGGCCGGAGATTGCAAAGGGCCGGCCCAGGAACCGTGCCGCCTCCTCCGCATCCCCCTGCCCCAGCAGGGCGCGGATGTGGGTGGAGCTGACGGTCACGCCGTCCAGGGTGACGGCGGGGATGATGTCGCAGCCCATGCCCAGGGCCGCCGCCTTCTTGGACAGCAGCGCCGGGGTTCCGGCATTTTGGTGGCCGAAGCGGAAGTCATGGCCTGCCACCAGCCATCCCGCCCGGTAGGTCTGGGCCAGCATCAGCACAAAGTCCACCCAGTTCAAGGTCATCATCCTCTGGTCAAAGGGGGCCACGATGACTTCCTCAATGGGGAACAGCCGCTGCACCGCCTCCCGCCGCTCCTCCGCCGTGGTCAGCAGCGGCACCGGCACGCCGGTGACGAACTCCCGCGGGGAGCGGTCAAAGGTAAATACAGCGGGCTCCATCCCCTTCTCGGCGCCCCGTTCCACGGTCCGCCGCAGCAGGGCCTGGTGGCCCAGATGGACACCGTCAAAAAATCCCAACGCGATCGCGCGGCGCATGGCCCCACCTCCCTCCAGCATTCTGCGGCGGGCCTCACCCGCCAAAAAAGTTCTTTATTGGCACCAATTGGCCATTTTCCCACCGGCTCAGGCACAAGAATGTCCCATCCTGGCCGTACACCCGGTACTCCCCGGACGCAAGGGCCCCGGCAGGCATAGGATTGCCGTTGCGGCACAGCCGCTCCAGCCGGGGGGAGGCGATGCGGTAGGCGGACCGTCCCGCAAAGAGCTGGTCCGCAGGCAGGAGCAGCGCCTCCCCCTGCTCCTGGACCTGCTCGATGGTGACGGCCTGCTCCAGGGTGAACCCGGCGGCCATCGTGCGGCGCAGGCTGCTCATGCACCCGCCGCAGCCCAGGGCCTGCCCGATGTCGTGGCAGAGGGTGCGCACATAGGTGCCCTTGGAGCAGCGCACCCGCAGCAGGTAGTCCCCTCCGCCGGCCTGCTCCAGCATCTCCAGGGCGTGGATGGTGACAGGGCGGGGCTTGCGCTCCACCTCCTGCCCCTTCCGGGCCAGCTCATAGAGCTTCTGGCCCTTGATCTTGATGGCGGAGAACATGGGCGGCACCTGCTCGATGGGCCCGGTGAACCGGGGCAGGACCGCCTCCAGCTCTGCCCGGCCCGCCGTGACGGGCCGGGTCTCCAGGGTCTCGCCGGTGGTGTCCTGGGTGTTGGTCACAAGGCCCAGCCGCAGGCCGGCGAGATACTCCTTGTCCCCCTTTTCCGCAAACTCCACCGCCTTGGTGGCGCTGCCCACAAAAACCGGCAGCACGCCGGTGGCCATGGGGTCCAGGGTACCGCCATGGCCCACCCGCCGCTCCTTGAAAATACCCCGCAGCTTGGCGCACACGTCCATACTGGTCCAATCCGCAGGCTTGTCAATCACAACGATCCCGTTCGGCATATTACTCGGCAGCCCCGCCCTCGGGGGCTGTGCCGGCGTCGCCAGCATCGCCGGAAGGCTCGGACGGTTCGCCGCCGGTCTGGCCGTTGGCCTCGGCCTCAGCCTGGAGGATTTCGCCGTACTTGGCGTAGAAGGTTCCGGCATCAATGTCCTTCAGCTTGTCGCTGTAGGTGATGCTGGCAGCCTCCATCCGCTCATCCAGCAGGGCGGAGAGGTGGTCCCCCGCGGCGGTCTCCTTCTGGCTGTCGGTGAGGGGCTTGCGCAGCATGATGTGGTAGCCGTACTCGCTCTCGACGATGCCGCTGAGCCCGCCCACCTCCAGGGAGAGGGCGGTGTCCTTGAAGGACTGGACAAAGTTGCTGTTTTTATTGACCAGATACCCCTGCTCTGCGGCCCGGCCCGGGTCCTCGCCGTACTGGCCAGCCAGCTCGCTGAACAGGGCCTCCACATCGCTGGCGGCCTGGAGCTGGGAGAGAAGGTCCTGGGCGGTGGCGTACTTGGCCGCGGCTTCCTCCTCGCTCAGGGGCTCGTTGGTCTCGGAATTCACGGTCATCAGCAGGATGTGGTCCACATAGGCGCTGCTGTCCAGCTCGCTGTAGAGGCCGCTGGACGGGTCGAGGACCTGCTCGCGCAGGTGGTCGAAGAGGTGGGTGTCCCCGGAGATCCGCTCAAAGGTCTCCTGGGAGATGCCCATCTGGCGCAGGCCGTCCTGGAACGCCTCGTCGCCGCCGTACTGCTTCTTGGCATCCTCCAGGCTCTTGTCCATGTCCGCCTTGTCCTTGTCGGTGAGGGTGACGCCGTGCTCCTTGGCCATGGCCTCAATGGTGGCGTAGAACTTCACGCTGCTCTCGCCGTCCATCTTCGCCTGCTGGCTGAGGGTCACGCCCTCCTCCAGCTCGCCGTCCCACACCAGGCTGCCGTCCTCAGCCAGCAGATTGCTGTAGAGCCCATAGTAGGCGTTGAGCATGTTCACCTGGTATTCCGCATTACTGCATGCGTAGGCCAGCCAGTAGAAGTAGAGCTCCGCCGGGATCTCCACGCCGTCCACCTCCATGACCACCTCGCTGGGGGCGATGCCGGTGATGTCGTAGTAGATGCCCGAGGGCTGGGCGTCCTTCTTCCCGCAGCCTGCACACAGGCTCACCGTTAAAACCAGGGCCAAAAGCCCGCTGATCCATTTTTTCATTACTTTTCTTTCCTCACAGTTCATTTGATCGTATGCCCCATCGGAGCATACTGGCTTATCATACCACGGTTTCACCCGGGATACAATCTATTTTTCCCTGCGGCCCGCCGGCTCTTTGATAGATGAGCTCTACCATATCCCCAATCCGCTGGCAGCTTTTCAGCGTCACCGCTGTTTTCGGAAAACCTGCCGGAAAAAGCGGGATGCCGCCCCCCAGGAGTACAGGCTGCACATAGATAATGTACTCGTCAATCAGGTCCTCATCCAGGAAACTGCGGATGGTTTTCCCGCCGCCCATCAGCCAGACGCTGCCCGGGTGCTCCGCCCAAATGGCTTGGAGCAGCTGCCGCGGCGGCAGCTGTGTAAACCGCACGTCCGGGCCGTCCTGCGCTTGCTGGCGGGTGCAGATATAGCATGGGGTGCCTGCATAGGGCCATTCGTTGGGGGACAGCTCGTTTTTCACCTGCCGGTAGGTGGTCCCGCCCATAATAATCGCCTGGATGGAGCGGTAAAACGCCTCGTAGCCTAAATCCGGCGTGGGGCTGGGCGTTTCATACAGGAAGCCTACGCCGCCGCCTTGATCCGCAATATATCCGTCTAACGACATGGCGATATATAAAATCAGCTTGTTTTGCATAGGATGCCCTCCTGATCTCAATTGGGATGGAAAAAGGGGACGCTATTGTTCCGGGCCCGCCTCCTCCACGGCCATGCGCAGGTCCTCCACCAGATCCAGGGCCTTCTCCAGCACGGGGTCCTTGGGGGCGAGGGCCAGGGTGAGGGTGGGGACCTCCCCGGCGCTGACCACCAAACGGCGGCGGTACTTGGGGCTGGCGCACAGCGCGGCGATGGCCCCCACGGAGAAGTCCGAGATGACAAAGCGCAGCTTGTCGCCCCGCTGGGAGATATCGGAGATCCCTGCCTTGGCGGCAGCGGCCCGGAGCAGGGCCACGTCCAGCAGGGCATAGACGGACTTGGGCGGGTCGCCGTAGCGGTCCATCAGCTCATCCAAAAGGTCCGACGCGTCCGCCTGCCCCCGGATGGCGGCGATACGGCGGTAGAGGTCCATGCGCTGCTCGGGGGAGGGGACGTAGTAGTCCGGGATGTTGGCGGAGATGGTGAGATCCGCCGCGCACTCGGCGTTGGCCTTCTTCTTCTCCCCCTTCTCCTCCAGCACTGCGTCCTCCAGCAGCTGGAGGTACATGTCGTAGCCCACAGACATCATATATCCCGACTGCTCCGGCCCCAGCAGGTTCCCGGCCCCACGGATCTCAAGATCCCGCATGGCGATCTTGAAGCCGGAGCCGAACTCAACATACTCCTTGATGGCGGTCAGGCGCTTGGAGGCCACCTCCGAAAGAACCCTGCCGGGCCGGTAGGTCATGTAGGCGTAGGCCCGGCGGGCGCTGCGGCCGATGCGGCCCCGGATCTGGTGGAGCTGGGCCAGGCCCATTTTGTCCGCGTCCTCAATGATGAGGGTATTGGCGTTGGCAATATCAATGCCGGTCTCAATGATGGTGGTGCAGACCATGATCTGGGCCTCCCCCTCCACCATCTGCTGCATGACCGTGGAGAGCTGCTGCTCGTTCATCTTCCCGTGGCCAACCACCACCTTCACATCCTCCCCCACCAGCTTGCGGATGCGGGCGGCGGTCATGTCGATGGACTCCACACGGTTGTGGAGGTAGTAGGCCTGCCCGCCCCGGTCGATCTCCCGGCGCATGGCGTCGGCCAGCATCCCCCAGTCGTGCTCCACCACGTAGGTCTGCACCGGCTGGCGGTTGTGGGGCGGCTCCTCCAGGGTGGACATATCCCGGATGCCGGAGAGGGCCATATTCAGGGTGCGGGGGATGGGGGTGGCGGAGAGGGTGAGCACGTCCACCTGCTTGCTCATCTCCTTGAGCTTCTCCTTGTGGGTCACGCCGAAACGCTGCTCCTCGTCCACCACCAGCAGCCCCAGGTCCTTGAAGCGGATATCCTTTTGCAGCAGCTTGTGGGTGCCGATGAGCAGGTCAATCTTCCCCGCCCCCAGCTCGTAGAGGATCTGCCGGACCTGCCCGGGGGTCTGGAAACGGCTGAGCACCCGGATCTCCACGGGGAAACTGCGGAAACGGTTGACCGCCGTGGTATAGTGCTGCTGGGCCAGGACCGTAGTGGGCACCAGGATGGCCGCCTGCTTGCCGTCCAGCACGCACTTCATGACCGCCCGCAAGGCAACCTCCGTTTTGCCGTAGCCCACGTCGCCGCACAAAAGCCGGTCCATGGGAAGGGGCCGCTCCATGTCCCGTTTGATCTCCGCGATGCACCGCAGCTGGTCCTCCGTCTCCGCGTAGTCGAAAGCCTCCTCGAACTCCGTCTGCCAGGGGGAGTCCGGGGAGAAGGCGAAGCCGGGGCGGCGCTGGCGCTCGGCATACAGGGCGATGAGGCCCTTGGCCAGATCCTTGGCAGCGGCCTTGGCCTTGGCCTTCTGCTTGCCCCAGTCCGTCCCGCCCAGCTTGTTGAGCTTGGCGGGGCGGCTCTCGTCGCCCCCGCCCCCGCCGCCAATGTATTTGCTGACCAGGTCCAGCTGGGTGGCGGGGACATAGAGGCTGTCGCCGCCTGCGTAGGCGATCTTGATATAATCCTTCTCCACCCCGTCCACGGGCATCTTGCGGATGCCCTCAAAGCGGCCGATGCCGTGGTGGGCGTGGACCACCAGGTCGCCGGGGGTGAGGTCGGTGTAGCTGAGCAGCTTCTGCCGGTTCCCCTTGGCGCTGCGCTTGACCGGCTGCTTGCCGGCGGTGGCGGCGGTCAGCTGGCCCTCGGTGAGCACCGCCAGGCCGATTTGCGGGTACTCCGCCCCGGCGGAGAGGGCGCCCACGGCAATGCGGATCTCCCCGGGGCCGGGCATGGCCAGGCAGTCGAAGTCCAGCGCCGCAGGCAGCCCGCGCTCCTGCAACATCCGCTGGAGGTTCCGGCCCCGCGCTGCGCTGCCGCACAGCAGCAGTACCGCGCTGTCGGAGGAGCGGTAGTGCTCCAGATCCCCGGCGGCGGCCTCCACACTGCCGCCGTAGGCGCTCAGTTGCTTGGCGCTGATGGAGAGCAGGGTTCGGGGGGGCAGGGGGTAGCGGGAGGTGGGCAGGGCCTCCATCATGCACAGGGCGAAGTTCCCCAGCCCCTCCAGCCATTCGCTCTGGCTGAGCAGCAGGCGGGTGAGGTCCCCCTCCTTCTCCCCGGCCGCCAGCAGGGACTCCGTGTCCTCCCGGGCCTGCCAGAGGACGTTTTTCACCCGCTCCGCCACCCGGCCTGTCTCGCACAGGCAGACCAGGGCGTCCGGCGGCAGGCTGTCCAGGGATGAGGCCAGGGGCGCGCCCGGCAGCAGCTCCGCGGCGGGCAGCAGGAGGGCGGATTTGATGTTTTTCGTGCGCCGCTGGGTGGTGGTGTCGAACTGCCCCAGCGAGTCAATCTCATCGTCAAAGAATTCGCAGCGGACGGGCTCATCCATCAATGGGGAGAACACGTCCAGGATGCCGCCCCGCAGGGCGAACTGGCCCACGCCCTCCACCTGCTCCGCCCGGGTGTAGCCCGCATCCACCAGGCGGCGGGGCAGATTGTCCAGGTCGCAGCGGGTCCCCAGCTCCAGCGTCATCGCCGCCTCCTGGAGGCGGCTGGGGGGGCTGGTCCTTTGCAGCAGGGCCTCGCAGGTGGCCACCACCACCGGCGCTGCCGCGCCCTGGGGCTGCTCCCGGCCCAGCTCGTAGAGGGCGGCAATCCGCCCGTGCTCCCACTGGCGGGAGATGACGGTGCCCGCCCGGACAAACAGCTCCCGGGCAAAGAGCTTGAGGGGTTTCCGCCCCAGCAGGATTTCCAGGTCCCCGGCCAGCCGGCCGGCCTCCCCCTCGTCGGAGCAGACCATCACCAGCGGCCTGCCCGACGCAGCGGCCAGGGCGGCTGCGATCTGGGCACGGTGGACGGGGGCCAGGCCCGTGACAGCGGCAGGGCAGCCCCCGCCCTCCACGGCGGCGGCCAGCGCACCTGCCTCCGGGATGCGCAGAAGGGTTTGCAGCAGCTGTTCCATGGTACTCTCCTCCTATCGATTGAAGCTTTGTTGGAACGCAGGAAAAGGCCCACGCCAGGCCGCAGGGGGTGTCTGACCCGGGAGGGTCATCCACACCCGCGAAAGGCGTGTGCCGGTATGCCGATGGCTCGCACATTGTTGCGTATAGGAGATGGTAACGGGTTTTGGGCCGTTTGTCAAGGGGAGATTTGCCGGATTCGCCTCATCGCAAATACCCCCTGAAAGGTTTTGCTGTTATCCCTTGGGCCTGCGGCTCCGGCGGGGCTTCCTGCCGTCGGCAAAGGCCACCAGCCGCCCCATCCTGGGCGGTTCGGAGGCGATGCGGCGGGGCTCCCGTCTGGCCGGCTCCGGCATGGGCGGCGCGGGGACGGAAGGGATCTGGACCGCCGGCACAGGCGGTTCAGGCCGCGCCCTCTTGGCCGGGAATGCGGGCTTGGGCGGCAGTGGGGCGGGCGCCTTCTCCACCGCCCTCTGCGGTGCGGCCGCGCCCCGCGTCCCCCGTGCGGGGCGGGGCTGGCGGGGCGTCTTGGGCGTGGCCTCCAGGATCTCCATCGGCCAGGGATGCCCCTCTACCACCGGGACCCTCTTGCGGGTCAGCTTCTCTATGTCCTTGAGGTAGGCCAGCTCGTCAAAATTGCAGAAGCTGATGGCAACGCCGCTGCGGCCCGCCCGGCCCGTGCGGCCGATGCGGTGGACATAGGTTTCCGGCACGTTGGGCAGCTCGTAGTTGACCACGGCGGCCAGCTCGTTGACGTCGATGCCCCTGGCGGCAATATCGGTGGCCACCAGCACGCGGATTGCGCCGCTTTTGAAGCTCTCCAGCGCCTTGACGCGGGCGGTCTGCCCCTTGTTGCCGTGGATTGCCATAGCGGTAATCCCGGCGCGCCCCAGCTCCTTGACCACCCGGTCCGCGCCGTGCTTGGTGTTGGTGAAGACCAGGACGCTGTCCAGGCTGCGGTCCTCCAGTACGTGCTGGAGCAGATGCTTCTTGTTGCCCTTGTCCACCTTGTAGAGCCGCTGCTCGATGGCGTCCACCGTGGAGGACTGGGGCGTCACCTCCACCCGGACGGGATTGCGGAGGATCTTCTGGGACAGCTCCGCGATCTCCTGGGGCATGGTGGCAGAAAACAGCAGGGTCTGCCGCTTCTCCGGCAGGCGGGCGATGACCTTGCGCACGTCGTGGATGAAGCCCATATCCAGCATCCGGTCCGCCTCGTCCAGGACAAAGGCCTCGATGCCGTTCAAATCAATATGCCCCTGGTTACACAGGTCGTTGAGCCGCCCCGGCGTAGCCACCAGCACATCCACGCCCCTTTGCAGGGCCTCCACCTGGGGGGTCTGCCCCACGCCGCCGAAAATGACGGTATTGCGGATGGGGAGGTACTTGCCGTACAAGTCGAAGCTCTCCTTGATCTGCAGGGCCAGCTCCCGGGTGGGGGTCAGCACCAGGACGCGGATGGGGTGGTGGGTCTTGGTGACGCGGCTGTTGAGCCGCTGCAGGATGGGGATGGCAAAGGCCGCGGTCTTGCCGGTGCCGGTCTGGGCGCAGCCGATCAGGTCGCACCCCTTGGCTACCGGGGGGATGGCCGCAGCCTGGATGGGCGAAGGTTCCGTATACCCCAGCTCGTCCACTGCCTTGAGCAGCTGGGGCAGAAGTTGTAATTCCTTAAATGTCATGGTAATCCTTTTCGTTTGAATTTGCCGCCCCTGGCGGGACGGCTGTCTTTTATTATATACAGTTCCCGGTGGAAAAGCAATCCCTTTATGGACAGGGGAGTGTCCAAACGCAGAGTTAAAGGAAGTCAAAGAGGGAAAAAGGGACAGCAGCCCCTGGATGACGAGCGCGATAGAGGTCTTTCTGTAATCCGAA
>JAAWKB010000073.1 GCA_022797115.1 Oscillospiraceae bacterium | reverse complement strand
AGTTCTCCGCTATTCAATTTTCGTAAATCTACGTGTTCCATGCTGTCTATTTTACCACTTTCTGCATCTTTTTTCTAGATTGTTTTTCAGAAGTAATAGCTACACTAACCGCCGCTACTACTATCATAGAGCAAACACACTGTACCCTAAACAAGCGGGAACCCCGTCTTTCAAACTAAATCTGCATTTCGTGGGAGCGCAGACCTGACAGAGATGAAAATTGAAACACGAAAAATAAATTCCTGAAATATACCCCGGTAGCTATCATCCATGAATACAAGTAACCTGTTAGGTCCCTTTCGTCGTATCTTTGACGTATTCTAATAAATCCCCTGGTTGACAGTCTAATATCTCACACAACTGCATGATGGTATCTACAGTTACGCTCCTATTGTTTACCAGGCTATCAACAGTTTTGGGGTTTATTTTATATTTTGTACGAAGGTCGAACTTTTTTATTCCTTTTTCTTGCATTTTGGAAAAAAGTTTCTGATATGAAATTGACATTACATCCGCCTCCTTTGTACCAATAAGTATACATATTCTGAGCGAGTTTGTCAATCAAAAACGTACCAAAATATATACAAAAACGACGTACCAATTTTGGTACTTTTATCAATAGACAAGACGTACCCTTTTTGGTACAATACAATCAGTCAAGGGGACAACCCCTAATAAATCAAAAGGAGACTTGAACAATGAGCAGAAATGAACTGGTATCCAAAATCGAAGCCCTGAATGAATGGGAAGCCGTGATTGAAGAAGCCAAGGCAGAGGCCGAAGCTCTCCGGGACAGCATCAAGGCTGAAATGCTGGAACGGGACACGGAGGAATTGACCGCAGGACAGTATATTGTCCGTTGGACTTCCGTTATCTCCAACAGGTTCGATACCACCGCCTTTAAGAAGGTCATGCCGGACGTTTACAAGGCTTATACAAAAGCCGTGTCCAGCCGCCGCTTCTCTATCAGCGCGTAAGAAAAGGCCCTTGCGTGACAGCCGACCAAAGCACCACGCAAGAGGCCCCACCCAAACCGCCAAACGGAGAGGGCAAGACATATTATAGCTTGCCCTCTCCGCAAAATCAAGAGGAAATGGAGATTTTCAGAAATGAAACAGTTGACAAGCTATAACCGTGCCGCCGGGTATCTCAATAAGATTTTCGATCTGCTGAACGCTGAATATTTTGAAAATGCACTTTCAAGGCCGACGATCACCATTCAGTCCACTCCCCGCGCATACGGTCACTTTTCCTTGAGGGAGGATGCCTGGGTTTCCAAGTTGGGCGCAACGCATGAAATCAACATCGGCGCGGGAACGCTGGCCCGGCCTATTGAGGACGTAGCTGCTACCCTCTTACACGAGATGGTACACTATTACAACTACAAACAGGGTATTCAGGATTGTAGCCGTGGGAACACCTACCACAACAAGAGGTTCAAAGCCGCCGCAGAAGCCCACGGTCTGATTGTTACCCACAGCGACAAATACGGCTGGTCACATACAGCCCCCGCCGACAGCCTGTTGGATTTTATTCTCGAAAACGGCCTGACCGATATTCTAATCAATAGGAATGAGTTTGCGGGATTGCGGGTTACAGGCACGGGGACGCATGATGGAAGTGGCGTAGAGCCTCCGGCCCGCAGGTCCAGCACAAGAAAGTATATCTGTCCATGTTGCGGAAATTCTGTCCGTGCTACGAAAGCGGTAAATATCGCCTGTTTGGACTGCGATACTCAGATGGTGGTAGTTGGTTGAAGGAAGGGCGGGGCAAAACCCCGCCTACCCCTCTTTACACCACGGGCGGAACATGATACTATTGAAGTGCAGATTTCAACAACGGGGAGGATAAAACAATGGCGGTATACCACAACAGGGCGCGGGATATTGTTGAGCGCCTTATTCTGCTACGTGATTACATACAAACCAACGCAAGCCCTACCCGTGCTGTAAAAGCGAAAGATATGATTGCATATTTAGAAAGCAAAGGCTTCGGCAAAAAAGACCGTGGCATAGATGTTAAAACACTTTATGCAGACCTGGATATGCTGGAAATCTGTTTTAGTGACATAAAAGTTGACTATGACAAGAAGCAAAAAGGATATGTGCTTAATAAAACTCCGCTCTCTTCATATGATTTGCGGTTAATCGTCAACAGCGTCCAAGCCGCACAATTCATTACTCAGGAAGAAGCAGACAGGCTGACAGACAAATTGATAGGGCTTGCTGATGAATATACAAAAAAGCTGTTAGACCGCCGTACACTCGTTGCTAATCGTGTCCGCACAATGAACGATAGATTGATGAAAAACTTAGACATAATCTATGAGGCTATCGCCCAAAATAAAAAAATCCGCTATCAATACTTCAAATATGCACTAATTGGTCATAAACGCAAAGAGTATGAGGAAATAAACGGTAGCAAACTTATTACGGCCAGTCCGTATAGCGTTGTTTGGAAAGAAGAAAAGTTCTGGGCTTATGTTATTGTAAAACTTCCAAAAGATGTATGGAATAATATGTACTTTGGTTGCGATGATGAGGGTGAAGAAAATGAAGATTTTGAATGTGATGATATGGACGATACAAAAGCATATGTATATGATTTTTTCCCACTAGACGTGGGCCGGATGGAGGACATAACTATATGTCCAGAGGACCGAGAGGGAGAAAATATCTATCGTAAATATTCTGGAATCTCCAGTGAAGCTAATAAGCTTTCCACTAAAAAAACCAAATTGAAAGCAAGCAATATATACCTTACTGACGTTATGGATATGTTTGGAGAAAGCGTATCTATAATGCCCGCTGGACGCACATTCTTTTTTGCAACTATAACTGAAGAACTAACCCCGGAATTGTATATATGGACACGTCAATTTTCTCCTCCTATTGAGATTGTTGCTCCCCAAAATGCAGAAGAGGAAATGAAAAAATATTTTTCAAAGCTTATAAAGGATGATGACCCTAATGTAAAGCTTATGAGGGAGGTATTTGAGGCACAGGAAGAATTTCTCTCTCTAAAATAGCCCCCGATTTCAGTACGCCCTAAATCATGGGTAATATTTACTAGCGTCTGGTGAAGTGGGACACAGAACTAACATTTTCACTTGTATCAGCTATGGTAAAATCTCTTCATGCCTTTAATGAGATTAGTAAAATCAAATGTAAAGATATAATAAATATATGTTGTCATTTGAATTTACTAATTTTATCTTACATAATACTCTCTACATAGGTGTTTATAATGTCCTTTATGGCTTGCTCTTCTTCATCTTTAGACCAAGCGCATTCTATAAAGTTCTGACAACTATAATAGCAACAGCCAAATTCTCTCCAACAGTCTTTATTTGCTTGTCCTGATGGTTTCAAAGGTTTACCTCTTTTATCTGTGTCTGTAATTGCGGCGGGGTTATCTGTGTAGAATTTAGTTAGCTCCCAAAAACGCTCCCAATATCTATCCTTCGCCGCTATTGCCTCTTTGTCATTTTCATCTATTGGCTCTTGACATTTTTTGTAATCCCTATAGAACGTAGTCCAGACTCTTGCGTCACTTTTACCGCTTTTGGACAAGAGTCCACGTTCTATCAACATTTTGCACCAATTCTATAATTTGCGGTGGTCCGTGGTTAAACCGTAATTTTCCCTCAATAACCTTGCTCTTGTTTCCCAGGGACAGTATTGATATTCTTCAAAGTTTATTAAGCAATAGTAGAAGATAGCAAATTCTTTTGGATTGTCTACCCTAATTCCTTTTAATGCTAATAGATAATTCAATCTATCTTCTATTGATTGCGGCTCCCCAAGAAATATTACCTTTTTAGTTTCATACCGATACTCTACCCCCATTTTATCAAGCCTCTTTTTTACCGTTTTGCTATAATTGCTATCATTCTTTATATGCAATAAATCACAAATTTCTTGGGGGCTATACCATCTGTTTAATTGTATTAGTCCCACAAATAATAACTCCTTTTTCTATACTATTTACTCAAAAAAGTTTGGCAAGGATTCTTTGAATTGAGATAAGAACCGCCCTCTGCTTGTGGCGGAACGATTCAAGCTATTTTGTTTTGGATTTCTCTCAATTCCTGTAATTATTATAACAAATTTATTTAACTAATTAAAATAGGCCGGATATACTGGCGGGGCGGTTTTGTCCCTTGCAAATACGGCGGCTCCGCCGCCTATTTTCGGGACAAAAGCCCCACCTATAGTAACACGGCGGGGAAGAAATCTACAGCCCATATAAAGCCCTGTATGGCGTTTTCTATGATGCCAAGGGGAAACCCTGCCCCATCTCTTAGGAACCCTCTGCGGGCCGCAGACGCTTTTATACTCTATGATATTGAAAGATGTTCCTTTTTTCTCTATTGTTGTAATTAGTTGTTATTAGCTGTAGCAAAGACGTTAAAAGATGATATAAGTTATTGAAAGTGAACTTTCAAAATCCCGCCGAAACAATAGAAAATAGGACAGGGGGAATAATCCTCTGTCCTATTGATGGTATCTACCGTGCCGCCGATTTTTTAATGCGTGTACTGTTCGCCTTAATCTGTGCTAACGGTGAAAAGCTGTCGCAGTTCTTCGCTATGTCCGCGTCAAAAATTGTGCAGTAGTGCTTTGTCATTTTCAACGTGGAGTGTCCCAATATTTTCTGTAACGTAAACGCATTGCCGCCGCAGTCCACTAAATACTTGCGGGCAAACGTGTGTCGGAACAAGTGAATACTGGTTTTCTCAACCCCTCTGCTCTTGTTGTACCGCGCCACAGCCAGCCGCAAGGCGTTTTCGGTAAGTTGTTCGCCAAATTCATCACAAAACAAATAGTCAGTTGCTTCACCGCCGCGAATTTCCATGTATTCCCGCAGAATCAAAACCATTTGGCGGCAAAGAGGAATCACTTGCACCTTGCCATTTTTGTTGTGCCGGGTAATGACTTGCTGCTGCTCCATGTCCACGTCACCAAGCTGTATGCTGCGGACAGTAGCGGCGCGGCAACCAGCGTTCAGCAGGAAATTGATAATAACCCATGTGCGGTAGACAGAAAAACGGTAATTGGGCGCGGGGCGCTGTAGCAATGCCTTTAATTCATCGTCTGTATAGGTTTCCTTCACAGTTTCCTCTGCTTTGTACTGCGGCATTTCCGCTGTGCAGTAGTGCCGCCTGTTGCACCAGTTCAGAAATGTTCTGACCACTCGCGTATAGCTGCAAATAGTGTTTGCCGCAAGTCCCGCCGAACGCATGGAAACGACCATCCCATTCAACTGTTCTCTTGTCAGGTTTGCAAGCGGCGTTGCGGTATCCAAGTGCAGGGATACACAGTGGTAATGGTTACGGTAGGTTTTCAGCGTCTTTTCCGCAAGCCCCCGTGCGGCTGAATCAGTCAAGAACTGTTCAAACGCATCCGCAAAGGTAAGCTGTTTTGCTGCTGATTTCACGGCTGGCATTCTAATTCTTCCCATTTTTGTGACCTCTTGATTTTCAAATATTTTAATGAAAATCAGGCGTTCGCTCTTTTGCTCAAGGATAGAGAAAACCCTTGAAAGCACAGGCTTTCAAGGGTTTTGGTGGAGACTGCTGGACTCGAACCAGTGACCTCCTGCGTGTGAAGCAGGCGCTCTAACCAGCTGAGCTAAGCCTCCAATTAGACGGGAACGATTCCTCCCGTCTCATGGTGACGCGTACGGGAATCGAACCCGTGTTACCGCCGTGAAAGGGCGGTGTCTTAGCCGCTTGACCAACGCGCCAAAATTGGTTCATAAAAGAACCATGGTAGCGGCGACTGGATTTGAACCGGTGACACTTCGGGTATGAACCGAATGCTCTAGCCAACTGAGCTACGCCGCCATATTATTGTGAACGGATCAAACGGACAAGACATAGTATACAGGCAAAGTCTTAATTTGTCAATAGGGTAAATTACATTTTTTAGGCGGGATGTAGGACCGCAAAAATATCAAATAGGGCAGCATCGGAAACGGCGAAAAATGCGAATATTTCCAGAAAAGGCGAACAAAATCAGAAAACCAAGCAGAGCCGCGGTCAATCCAGGATAAGCGGCGGTATCGAAATGAAGCCTGAAAACGGCAGGTCGAGCGCCAGCCGGGTGCGGAATAAGGGCGCAGGGAATGATATTCTTTTATAGCCAAATCATATTTATAGCCAAATCTGAGGTTTGGCTGCACCGTTTGGCATACAGCCGCACCAGGAAATCGTCCATGTGACCGCACATCTGCAGCACGGCATTCCCGGCTGGACATCTCACGCCAAGTCTCTCCAGCCCTCCAGGGATTCCATCTTTTTCTATAGGGGCTTTGGAGGCTGACCTAAACCTATTATAGAGAGCAGCTCGGCTGCCCATGAGCTGCCCATGATCTGAAAACTTCCACCCATAGGAAATCTTGAAAATTTTTGTTGACACATGGGATTTCATTATGTATAATATCTGTTGCCTGCATTTTGCAGGCATGGACAAGTCAACTGCGGGGTGTGGCCCAGGTCCGCCCGCCGTCGAGTAGTGCGGGGTTTCCGCCCCCACAGCAAAACAGATATTAGGAGGTGTATGCAAATGTTCCGTACCTACCAGCCCAAAAAGCGTCAGCGCTCCAAGGAGCACGGTTTCCGTAAAAGGATGAGGACCGCCAATGGCCGCAAGATGCTCGCCCGCCGCCGCGCCAAGGGCCGCGCCCGCCTGACCCATTGAGGTTCGCGGAGTTTGCATCGCAAATAGATAAATCAAGGGGACGGCAAGAGTTCATCCTGCCGTCCCTCTACGGTTTTAGGAGCCGCGTCCCCGGGGCCGCAAGGACGGCTCTGAGGCGCGGAGGGGAAGGGGGTTCCCGGCTGTGAAAAAGACGGTATCAATCAAGGAAAACCGCACATTCCGCCGGATTTACGGGAAGGGCCGCTCAGCGGTGACGCCTTTCCTGGTGCTCTATTGCCGCCGCAACCGGCTGGGCCACAACCGGCTGGGGGTGACGGTGAGCACCAAGCTGGGCTGCGCCGTGGTGCGCAACCGCGCCCGCCGCCGCCTGCGGGAGGTCTACCGCCTGGCCCAGCCGGAGCTGCGCCAGGGCTATGACATCGTCCTGGTGGCCCGCTCCCGGGCAGTGGACGGACCCTACGAGCGGCTGACCGGCGCTTTTTACAGGGCCTGCCAGGAGCTGGACCTGCTGGAGAGGCCCGCCAAATGATGAAAAAGCTTCTTCTGGGGGCCATCCGCTTCTATCAGAAGTATGTCTCCCCCGGCCTGCCCCCCCGCTGCCGTTTCCTCCCCACCTGCTCCCAGTACGCCGCCCAGGCCATTGAAAAATATGGCGCGATGAAGGGCGGCTGGCTGGCTGTCCGGCGGTTTTTGCGATGCCACCCCTTCTACAAGGGGGATCTGTACGACCCAGTCCCTTGACGCACAAATGACACAAACGACCGGAGGAACTGTTCATGTTTGGTACCTTTGGCAGAATCGTCTGCCTGCCCTTCGCCGCGCTGCTGCGATGGATGTACTCCATCACCGGCTCCTACGGCGTGGCAATCATCCTCTTCAGCCTGGTCATCACTCTGGTGATGTTCCCCTTCCAAATGAAATCCAAGCGCAGCATGGTCCGCATGGGCCGGCTGTCCGGCAAGCAGGCGGAGCTGCAAAAGCAGTACGCGAAAAACCAGCAGAAGTACCAGGAGGAGCTGACCAAGCTCTACCAGGAGGAGGGCATCAACCCCATGGGCGGCTGCCTGTGGTCCCTCCTGCCCATGTTCATCCTCGTCCCCCTGTACTCCATCATACGCCAGCCCATCACCTATTTTATGGGCCTGGGCACCGATGTGTGCAGCACCCTGCGGGAGACTGCTGCCTCTTTGGGGTATGCGGCCGACAGTGTGAGCGCCGCCTATGAGGAGATCAACCTGGCCAACTTCATCTCCCGCAACTGGTCCAGCTTTGAGGGGACGCCGGGGCTGATCCAGATGGATTACAACTTTCTGGGCGTTGATCTGAGCGCCATGCCCCAGCAGGCGCTCAAGGGCTTCACGCCTGCGATGATCGGCCTGGTCCTGATCCCCATCCTCGCCGCAGGGATGCAGTACATCCAGACCATCGTCATCAGCAAGAGCAACGGCCAGTCCCAGGAGCAGCAGGCCAGCATGAAAATGATGAACCTGATGATGCCGTTGATGACCATATGGATTTGCTTCATCATGCCGGCAGCCCTGGGCGTGTACTGGATTGCCAACAGCGTGTGGGGCATGATCCGCGAGTCCGTGCTGGGCAAGTTCTACACGAACAAGCTCAACGCAGAGGAGGACGAGCGGGAGGCCAAACGGGAGGCCGCCAGGAAGCTGCGCATGGAGGAGGCCAAAAAGCGGGCTGCGGAGCAGCGGGAGCAGGAATCCCAGCGCCCGAAAAAGCCCCAGAAGCCCAAGTCTGGTGAGAAAAAGGTTTCCACCAACGAGGCCGGCCGCATAGGGGAGCGCCCCTATGCCAGGGGCCGCAGCTATCAGGCGGACCGCTATGAAGAGAAGGAGTAGAACTCGTTATGACGGCTAAATTTATCGATGTGACGGGCAAAACCGAGGATGAGGCCATCCGCAAGGCCCTCTCTGAGCTGGGCCTTGAGCGGGACGAGGTGTCCGTCGAGATTTTGGAGCGGGCCAAGAAAGGCATCTTCGGCATCGGCGCAAGCCCTGCCAAGGTCCGTATCACCTACGGCCTCCAGGATGATGAGCCTGCCCCTCCGCCGCCCCCCAAGCCTGCGCCCGCTCCCCGCGCACCGGAGCGGCCGGCGCCTTCCAAGCCGATCCCCGCCCCCAAGGCGGAAAAGCCCCGCCAGCGTCCCGAGCGGAAACCGGCCAGCCGGCCCCGCCCCGAGCGCCAGGAGGCGGAGGACGCTGTCCCCGCCGTGGCCGTGCAGCCCGAGGCTTTGGGCGAGCCCTGCCATGATGAGAAGGCGCAGCAGATCAGCGCATTCCTCACCGGGCTGCTCCAGCACATGGGGAGCAGCGCCCAGGTAAAGGTCTACCTGGGGGAGGAGAACCGCTACAAGGTCATCCTGGAGGGGGAGAAGCTGGGCCAGCTCATCGGCCGCCGGGGCGAGACCCTGGATGCCATCCAGCAGCTGACCAACTACTCCGTCAACCGGGGCGGCGACAAGCGGGTGCGGGTCCATGTGGATGCGGAGAATTACCGCCTGAAGCGGGAGCAGAGCCTCCAGCATCTGGCCTGCAAGGTGGCCGCTAAGGTGGCCAAGTACAAGCGCAACGTCACCTTGGAGCCGATGAACGCCTATGAGCGGCATGTCATCCACACCGCGCTCCAGAACGTGGAGGGTGTGACGACCTATTCCATGGGCACGGAGCCCAACCGCCGCGTGATTGTCGCCTACGACCGGGGCGGGAATAAGCAGGGCTGAGGCCGCCCAATGATAAAAAAACAAGCCGTCCGCCGGGAAACGCCCGGCGGGCGGTTGTTTTTTTTTCGCTGTTCGCTTATAGTATCCAGGAAAACCCACAAAAGAGAGGAAGGAGCGCACCTATATGGAAGAGCTGGAGGTATTGGAGCAGAGGCTGGCAGAGGCCGTTCGGGCGGTGCAGCCGGCAGACCAGGGGAAAATAGAGGCGGCCCGCCGCCATTGGGACATGGTGGCCAAGCCCCTGCATGGGCTGGGCCTGCTGGAGGACACAGTGGCGCGGATGGCCGGGATTGCCCCTCTGAGGCGGGACATCCGCAAATGCGTGGCCACCTTCTGCGCGGACAACGGCGTCGTAGCCGAGGGCGTCACACAGACGGACAGCGGCGTCACCGCCGTAGTAGCCGGGAACATGCTCACCGGCGCGGCCAGCGTGTGCTGTATGGCCGCAGTGGCCGGGGTGGAGGTGATGGCCGTGGATGCGGGGATGCTGACGGAAATCCCGGGGATGCGGAGCATCAAGGTGGCGCGGGGGACGGAGAACCTGGCCCAACGCCCCGCCATGACCCGCCGCCAGTGCCTGAGCGTCCTGCTGGCAGGGATGGAGCTGGCTGGGGAGCTGTCAGGGCGGTGCGGCCTGCTGGCCGCCGGTGAGATGGGCATTGGCAACACCACCACCACCAGTGCGGTAGCCGCCGTGCTGCTGGGCCGTCCCGCCAGCGAGGTGACTGGCCGGGGCGCGGGCCTCTCCGGCGAGGGCCTGGCCCGAAAAATCGCCGTGATCGACCGGGCCATTGCCCTCCACCGCCCGGACCCCGCCGACCCGGTGGATGTGATCGCCAAGGTGGGCGGCTACGACATTGCCGCCATGGCCGGATTTTATCTGGGCTGCGCCCTGCACCGGGTCCCGGCGGTGATGGACGGCTTTATCTCCACCGTGGCGGCACTGGCTGCGGTGCGGCTGTGCCCCCATGTCCTGGGGGCGCTGACCGCCTCCCACCTGTCCGCCGAGCCGGGGGCGGGGTATGTGATGGAGGCCCTGGGCCTGACGCCCCTGCTGCGGCTGGGGATGGCCCTGGGAGAGGGCACAGGCGCGGTGTCCGCTATGCCGCTGATTGATATGGCCCTGCGGGTGTGCTTCGACATGCCGTCCTTCGAGGCCACCGGCATTGACGCCTATCAGCCGCTGTGAGCGGGCGGCTGGTGCTGGTCATAGGCGGCAGCGGCAGCGGCAAGTCCGCCTATGCGGAAAAGTTCCTGCTGGCCCAGGCGGGTGGGCGGGCGGTGTACCTGGCCGCCATGGAGAACACCGGGGACGAGGCCCAGCAGCGGATTGCCCGCCACCGGGCCATGCGGGCCGCCCACGGCGCGGCGGCGGGACGCACGTTTGTCACCATTGAGCGGCCGGTGGGGATCGGCGGGGCCGATCTCCTGCCGGGGGACGCCGTCCTGCTGGAGGATTTGGGAAACCTGCTGGCCAATGAGCTCTGGTCCCCCGGCGGGGCCGGGAAGGACGCGGAAGGGCAGATTTTGGCCGGGGTGCGCGCCCTGCTGGAGCGGGCGGGCCTGCTGGTTATTGTCAGCAGCGACGTGTCCGGGGACGGGGCCGCCTACGATGCGGAGACCGCCGCCTATATCCGGCAGATGGGTGCGCTCCACTGTGCGCTGGCCCAGATGGCGGAGCAGGTGGTGGAGGTCGTGTGCGGCCTGCCGGTTATTCGGAAGGCAGTGACGGAGAATGAAACAATCCGGCTTTCCTCAACCCCAAAAGGAAACGGGGCGCGGGGATTGTTTGATACATGACAGAATGGCCCAGGAAAAAAATCCCGGGAATCCTTCTGCCGCCCTGTGAAAGGGGGCTGCCCTGCAAGGGGCACGCCTCCTGGGGCGGGGATGCTGCAAGTCGGGAAGGGCAGGGCTGCAAAAGATCGGAGGATTCTACAAAAACAGGGGCGGTGACAGGGGGATTATTTGTGTTTGCTGTCTGGTGTGCGTGAAATGAGGCCACATTTTATTCGGTTTGTCCCTGTAGTGCAAACGTTTTTGTGGATATCTGCGGGATATGGGGATTGCGGCCGGGAAACGAAGTTTTTTCAGACAGCTTGCAAATTTTTTTGCTTGACAAAGCGGCGCATAGGGAGTAAACTGCTCCCATATTTCAAATAGGAAACGGCAATGACGGAGAGAAGTAGCTGGGAAAAACACCTACAGTGAGCGGGGGGCAGTGGGAACCCCGCGGCGGAATCCTTGTGAATAACACTCTGTAGCCTCAACCCGAACGGGATGATTCGGCAGCCACCCGGCCAAGCCGCGCGCCCTAGTAGGGACGACGGGACAGCCCGTTATAGCTGACAGGCTTGTTAGAGCTGAAGTGACCGCATTGCGGTAAATTAGGTGGCACCACGGATTCCGGCGATTCGTCCTAAAATTTT
>JAAWKB010000072.1 GCA_022797115.1 Oscillospiraceae bacterium | reverse complement strand
TTCCTCACACTGCTCGGACCCAGTGGCTGCGGCAAGACGACCACCTTGCGCATCATTGGCGGCTTCATTACGCCCACTTCGGGAGAAGTGCTGTTCGACGGTGTGAGGATGAATGATATTCCGCCACATCTGCGGCAGGTCAACACGGTCTTCCAGCGCTACGCCCTTTTCCCGCACCTGAATGTCTTTGAGAACGTGGCCTTCGGCCTGCGCATCCCCAAGACCGTGGAGGACGGCGGGAAAAAGCGGAAGGTGAAGCTGCCGGAGGCGGAGATCCGCCAGCGGGTGCTGGAGATGCTGGAGGTGGTCAGCCTCAAGGGCTTCGAGCACCGGCGCAGCAGCGAGCTCTCCGGCGGGCAGCAGCAGCGGGTCGCCATTGCCCGGGCGCTGGTCAACCGGCCCAAGGTTCTGCTGCTGGACGAGCCCCTGGGGGCGCTGGACCTGCGCCTGCGCAAGGATATGCAGAGTGAGCTCAAGCGCATCCAGCAGCAATTGGGCATCACCTTCATCTATGTGACCCACGACCAGGAGGAGGCGCTGGCGATGAGCGACACCATCGTCGTCATGGACCAGGGCCGTATCCAGCAGATCGGGACCCCGGAGGATATCTACAACGAGCCAAAAAACGCCTTTGTCGCGGATTTCATTGGCGAGAGCAATATCCTGGACGGGATCATGCACGAGGACTTCCTGGTGGAGTTCCTGGGCCGGAAATTCAAATGCCTGGACAAGGGCTTCGCCCCTATGGAGCCGGTGGACGTGGTCATCCGGCCGGAGGACATCGATATCGTGCCCCAGGAACAGGGCCAGCTGCGGGGGGTCGTGACGGCTGTCACCTTCAAGGGCGTCCATTACGACACTATCGTGGATTTCAAGGGCTTTAAGTGGCTCATCCAAACCACTGACTACCACCCGGAGGGGGAAACCATCGGCATTATCCTGAATCCGGACGACATCCACATTATGCGCAAAAGTGAATACTCCGGCATGTTTGGGGACTACAGCTCCTATTCTGAGGAATACGAGGAGATGGACGATGCCAGCGAGGAGGCGCCGGACCATGAAAAATAAGCGCGCCCTCTTCGCCGTGCCCTACGTGGGCTGGCTGGCCCTGTTTGTGCTGGCCCCCATTATGATGGTGGTCCTCTACGCTTTCACCTCCACCGCGGGCGGCTTTACCCTGGAAAACTTCTCCCGCATGGGGACATATGCGGTGGTATTCACCCGCTCCTTCCGGCTGGCCCTCATCGCCACACTGGTGTGCCTGCTGATCGGCTATCCGGTGGCCTATATGGTCTCCCGGGAGAGCCCCCGGTTCCAGCGCGTTGCCATGATGCTGATCATGCTGCCCATGTGGATGAACTTCCTGCTGCGGACCTACTCCTGGATGTCTATCCTGGAGAATACAGGACTTTTGAACCGCTTTTTTGCCGCCATCGGCCTCTTTGACCTGATCAACGCCCTCTTCGGCACCCAGCTGGAGTTCTTCCCCATGATCAACACCCAGGGGGCGGTTGTGCTGGGCATGGTCTACAACTACCTGCCCTTTATGATCCTGCCCATCTACTCGGTGATCGAGAAGATGGACGGCAGCCTCCTGGAGGCGGCCCGGGACCTGGGGGCGGATTCCCTGGGCGTGTTCCGGAAGGTGATCCTGCCCCTGAGCCTGCCCGGGGTCCTCTCCGGAGTGACGATGGTCTTCGTGCCCTCCGTCTCCACCTTCGCCATCTCCAAGCTGCTGGGCGGCAGCAACGAGCTGCTGCTGGGCGACCTCATCGAGCAGCAGTTTGTGGGGTCGGCCTACAACCCCTATCTGGGCTCTGCCATCGCCCTGGTGATGATGGTGGTTGTGGTGGTTTGCATGGCCGTTATGAACCGCTTCGGTGAGGGCGAGGAACAGGCGGTGATGCTGTGAACAGAAAACCGTCTGCCTTCAACCGCTTTTTGATGGCGCTGGTGTTCTTTTTCCTCTATGCGCCGATTTTTGTACTGATTGTTTTCTCCTTCAATGACTCCAGCAGCCGTACCGTCTGGCAGGGCTTCACCCTGCGCTGGTACGGGGAACTGGTGCGGGACCGGCAGATCATGAGCGCCCTGTCGTCCACCCTTCTGGTCTCCCTGCTGGCCACAGCCGCCGCCACTGTGGCGGGGACCATGGCCGCTATCGGCTTTTTCAATATGAAGAAGCGGTGGCGGGGGCCGCTGATGACCGTCAACAACATCCCCATGACCAATGCTGACATTGTCACCGGTGTGAGCCTGTGCCTGCTGTTTGTGGCGTTTTTCGGTGGCTGGGAAGCCTTCGCCCGGTGGCTGAACGGGGCGCAGGGCCTCATCCGCCTGCCCGTCCACCTGCACATGGGCTTCGGCACACTGTTGATCGCCCACATTACCTTCAACATCCCCTATGTGATTCTGTCCGTCATGCCCAAGCTGCGCCAGATGGACAAGAACCTCATCGACGCGGCCCAGGACCTGGGCTGCACCTGGATGCAGGCGTTCTGGAAGGTGGCATTACCGGAGATCAAGCCCGGCATCGTCTCCGGCGCGTTAATCGCCTTTACCATGAGCGTGGATGACTTCGTCATCTCCTACTTTACGGCGGGCTCCGGCACCTCCACCCTGGCGATGGTGGTCTACGGCATGACCAAGCGGCGCATCAGCCCGAAAATCAACGCCATCTCATCACTTCTGTTTGTCACGGTGCTGGCGCTGCTGGTGATTGTCAACATCCGGGAGGCCCGGCAGGAACAGCGGAAATTGTAACGGCAGCCATCCTTTTCTTGAAAGAAAAGGATCAAAAGAACTTTTTCCGCGATTCCTGTGCCGCGTATCGTTTCCTCTGATTCTTTTCTGTTTCGTTGAAAGGGATTGCTGCCTTGCAATATATTAATTTTTTGGAGGAATGAAGAAATTGAAAAAGACGTTTGCCCTTTTATTGGCGCTCACCTTGGCGGTGGCCCTCTGCCTGACTGGCTGCGGCGGGGACAGCGACCGGGTTGTCAATGTGTGCGGCTGGGGGGAGAACATCGATCCGGACCTGATCAGCCAGTTTGAGCAGGAGACCGGAATCCGGGTCAACTACCAGACCGCTGAGAGCAACGAAACCATGTACGCCCTGATTAAGCAGGGCGGCACGGACTACGACGTAATCGTGCCCAGCGACTACATGATCGGCCAGATGATCGCGGAGGGGATGCTGGCAGAGCTGGATTACAGCAATATCCCCAATTTCAGCCTCATTGACAGTCAATATAAGAACCTGAGCTACGACCCGGAGAACAAATATACGGTCCCCTACACCTGGGGTACCCTGGGCATCATCTACAACCCCACCATGGTGGACGGGGAGATCACCAGCTGGTCCGCCCTCTTTGACGGGCAGTACGCCGGCCAGGTGGGCATGATCGGCAACCCCCGGGACGCCATCGGCGCGGCCCTGCTCTACCTGGGCTACTCTGTCAACACCACAGATGAGGCGCAGATCCGGGCGGCCTACCAGCTGATTGCTGACGCCAAGGCCAACGGCGTTTACCAGGGCTTCTTCATGGACCAGCTCTATGACAAGATGGAGGCTGGGGAGACTGCGATCTGCACCTACTACGCCGGTGACTTCTTGACCATGCATGAGAATAACCCCGACCTGTGCTATGTGGTGCCCCAGGAGGGGAGCAACTGGTTTGTTGACGCCATGTGCGTACTCAAGGGCGCGGAGCACAAGGCGGAGGCGGAGGAATGGATCAACTTTATCTGCCGCACGGAATCCTGTCTGGCGAATATGGACTATATCTGGTATGCCTCCCCCAACGCAGAGGCGCTGGAACAGTATCCCGCCTACTACGAGGAGAAAAACGGCGAAGCGATGGACCCGGCCCTCTATGAGGTGATGGCGGCTCCCAGCGGGACGCTGGCCAACTGTGAGGCGTATGAGAACCTGCCCGCCGATACGCTCTCGCTCTACACCGACCTGTGGGTGGAACTGGGCATTGGCTGACCTTTTGGAGAAATTTACCCGGAGCGGCTGTCTGGCCGCTCCGGGCTGCGTTTAAAAGGAGTGCTGCGATGAGAACAGACATATTGGACTATTTGGAGGGTGAGCTGTACGCGAGATGCCACATGCCCTCCAATACATTTGGTGAGGGCATCTATGGCCACGTCGCTTCTGTGGTAAAAAACGGCTGGATTTTGGCCAAACAGTACGGTGCTGACAAGGAAGTGGTCCAGATTGCCGCCTGGCTCCACGACATTGCGTCAATTACAGACGCCTCCCTCTATGAAATGCACCACATTCACGGCGCGGAGATGGCACGGGACATTTTATCCAGGTTTGATTATGATGAGGACAAGCTCTGCCTGGTGCAAGCGTGTATCCGTAACCACCGTGGGAGCGTGCGCCTGGAGAAAAACAGCGTGGAGGAGATCTGCGTTGCCGACGCAGACGCGGCCTCCCATTTCAGCAGCATTCCCAGCCTGCTCTATCTGGCATATGGGACACGGCAGATGGGCCTGGAGGAGGGCCTGCAGTTCGTCAAGGGCAAACTGGAGCGGAGTTTCCGGAAGATGTCCCCCAAAAGCCAGGCGTTCTACAGCCAGACCTATCAAAACGCCTTGGAATTTCTGACCGTGGGATGAGACAGGGGCAGTGGCTGAAAAATGGACGTGCCGGACAGCAAGCTCTGCTGTCCGGCACGTCCGCGCCATCCGGATTTCTATGTCAGTTTTCGCTGCCGGCGGCATCCGCTTCTCCGGCTGTGTAATTTGCGCCAAATTGCAGGTTATTGCTGCCGGAAGAGACAGGCTGGGGACGATCCGACTTGAGCATACTGCTGCGGCCATTGAGGCGTCCGCCATCCTCCACCACCAGCGACAGGGTGGTCACATCGCCCTCCAGGCTGCCCGATTTCTCCAGGCACATATGGTCGCGGGCAATGACGGTCCCCTCAATACAGCCAGCCACCCGGACCACATCCGCCGTGACAGGCCCCTTGATCCGGCCGGTAGAGGTAACAATGACCGCGCCCTTCAGATCAATTTCGCCCTCCACGGTGCCTTCCACCTGGATGACGCCCTCCCCCTTCATTGTGCCGGACACTGTCACGCCTGTGGCGATGACCGTGCTGCTCAGCGGAGTGGGGAGGCTGGGGATTTCTTCGTACTCCTCATGGGTATCAGCCGCCATTGTCTCCACCTCCGTGTCTGCCCTCGTCTGTCTCCCAAACAAGCCCATACTAAACACTCTCCTTTTCGTCATCTTTCATGCAACACCGGGTAAAAGGCCTCGTATGCCTCCCGACGGGATTGCCAATTGCCGCCGCCCACCAGCTCGGACACAATGTCCGTATTCGCTGTGCCGGGCTCCTCAGAGATCGCCTCTCCGATTCCTGTGATATACCAGTAGTATCCGGCGCTCTCCCATGCGAATGCCTGGGCCAGATAGTCGGCTCCGGTCGGCACCGGGCTCTGCGCGTCATACACGATCCGGGAATAGGCGGAGATATCCAAACCGAGGTTGGCCGCCAGCCGCAGCGCGGCGTAATAGCCGGCGCGGATCTCCTCCCGCTCATGGTTGGTGGGGTTTATGTACGCGATATCCTCCATCCCGGGGACATACCGCTTCATCATCCAAGTGGCAAAGGCCATCTGGCCATACTCGAAGGTGAGGTGGAAAAAACCGGCCCCCCGGGTGCCCGTGGTATAGCCGTACTTGTTAAAGTATGCCTCGTCCCCCAGCTCCACCAGCCATTTGCCCGCCGCGGTCTCCACCGCCGCCTGGGCCAAAAACTGGCTGATCGCCTCTTCTGTCAGGATTCCATACTCCCGCAGCACCCGGTTGAGCTCCGCCAGGGACTCCTCTGTCAGCATCCAGCCGATCTCCCCCAGCGTACTGTCGGTATACGCCATCTGGGCCAGCTGCTCCGCCGTCACCAGCGGCGCCGGGGCAGCCGGCGTCTCACTGACCGTCGCGGACTCCTCGGGGGCCTTGGCAGGCTCCCACCCCCACAGGAGGATCGCCGCCACCAGCAGGAGGAACAGCGGGCACAACGGAAGAAGCGGACGGAATCCGCTGACTGTATCCTGTTTGTTGATACGGGCCGCAAACTCCGGCATGGTCCTCCCCCCTCCGCTGGAGGCGCAGAGGCATCCGCCGTGCGCCCGTCGCTGCTTTTGCGGGAATCGCTGGTAACTGTGGGCCGGCTCCTGGCAGGCTGAGAGGTGCAGCATCCACTCCGGCATTTTGACGAAGGAACAATACACCCTGATTTTACCATAGCCCCCGGACATTTTCAAGAGTTTGTCCCAAAGTTGGTCAAATTTGGGCAGTCCCCGCCCCCGCCACAACGTCTACTATTCGTTTTCTTGCTTGTTGATTATACAAGAAGAAATCAGTCAGAGCTTATTTCCCGCGGATCGCGGAGAAATACACCCGCTGCTCCCCCTCCCTGGGGGCGGACATCCGGCAGTCCCCATAGGTGCGGATGCGGTTGAACCCCGCCTCCAGCAGCCAGGTGCGCAGCTCATCCACCTCATACGCCTTTTGCCGGTGCTCCTCCCCCGCCCGCTGCCAGCTCCCGTCCGGGCGGCAGGTGAAAATATCCATCCAGTAGGAGCAGATCCGGCTCCGCTTTTCAAAGGATGCGCGCCACACGCAGTAGACGTCCTCGGTCTCATCCAAAAACACCTGCCCATCCAGGGCGGCCAGCTTCGCCGGGGTATTGACGTCGAACACCAGCAGGCCGCCGGGGGAGATGAATAGGTGCAGCCGCTCCAGTGTCTTCTGCACGTCCCGGGGGCTGGTCAGGTAATTGAGGCTGTCCAGGCAGCAGACTGCCGCGTCCACAGTACCGTACAGGTCCAGCTCCGGCATGGATTGGTTGAGGAACACCGGCGGCTCGCCGGACACCGCCTTCTCCCGGGCCGCCGCCAGCATATCCGGGCTGGCGTCCACTGAGATCATCTCATATCCCCGCTCCGCCAGCACAGCCGTCATCGCCCCCGTGCCGCAGGCCAGGTCCAGCACCGTATGGATGGGGATGCGGCTTTTGCAGAACAGTTTCTCCAGATAGTCCGCCCGCCGCTCATACCCCACATCGCTGGTCAGTACATCATAGACGCGCGCCAGCGCCTCATAGGCCCTCATTCCCCGGCCGCCTCCCCGGCCGCACCCTGCTCCCCCTGGCGCTCAAAGAACACCTGGTACCCTCCATGCCCAAAGGCCATCGACCGGTTGACCCGGCTGATGGTGGCGCTGGAGGCCCCCGTCCGCTCCAGGATCTCATTGTAGATCATCCCCTGCTTGAGCAGGACAGCAACATCAAAACGCTGCTCCATGGCCCGCAGCTCCGTCACCGTACACAGGTCCTGGAAAAAGTGGTAGACTTCCTCCTCGGTCCGCAGCGTCAGGATGGCCTGGTACAGGCCGTCGCTCTTCTCTTTCTTGGTGATCCTCGCCATCAGCGTCCCCTCCATCGGTTGTAATGCTCATATTTTAGCACTTTATCTTATAAAAGTAAACACTTTTCTAAAAATTAGGGAACCGATCCGGCAGGGTATGGAAAACGGATAAAATGTCGCATTATAGAGAAAATAGCTAGACAACCTCCCCGGCGGTCGTGCGTTTTTAGTAAAAAGCACATGATTCTCCCAAATTTTTTGTGGCTTTTACCATGAAAAAACTAATTCGCGCCGCCTTGACGCTGGGTGGACTGGTGGGGTATAATAGATGCAACACAGCCTATGGTCTTTTTTTCCAGCGGCTGACACATTGGAGGATACTATGCCCTATAGAGAAGCAGATGAATTGAATACCTACCTCTTCCATGAGGGGACGGCAATCAGCGCTTACGAATACATGGGCGCTCATGCAGCCACCCATGACGGAGCTGACGGCTACATGTTCCGCGTCTGGGCGCCGCGGGCACAGGCGGTCTCCGTGGTGGGTGATTTCAATTCCTGGGATACCAGCGCCCACCCCATGCATAAAATCGACAGCGGCATCTGGGAGTGCTTTATCACCGGCTGTAAAACCTATGATGCGTACAAGTTTGCCGTGACGGGCGCAGACGGCGAGCTGCGCCACAAGGCCGACCCCTACGCCTTCCACGCCGAGACCCGTCCCGGCAACGCCAGCAAGCTCTACACCATCGACGGCTACCAGTGGGGCGACGGGGAGTGGCTGCGCCGGCGCCGGGAGCAGCCCATCTATAACGCGCCTTTGAACATCTATGAGGTCCACCTGGGCTCCTGGAGGCGCCGGGAGAACGGGGACTTCATCGACTACCGGGACCTGGCCGACCAGCTGGCCCCCTACGTCAAGGAGATGGGCTTCAACTTCATCGAGCTGCTGCCCATCACCGAGTACCCCTACGACCCCAGCTGGGGCTACCAGTGTACCGGCTACTTCGCGCCCACCTCCCGCTACGGCACCCCGGCGGACTTTATGTACTTTGTCGACCGGATGCACCGGGAGGGGGTCGGCATCATCCTCGACTGGGTGCCCTCCCACTTCTGCAAGGACGCCCACGGCCTCTACGAGTTCGACGGCTCCCCCTGCTACGAGTACGCCGACCGCCGCAAGGGCGAGCACGCCGCCTGGGGCACCCGCGTATTTGACTACGGCCGCCCGGAGGTGAAGAGCTTCCTGCTCTCCTCCGCCGCGTTCTGGCTCAGGGAGTACCACATCGACGGCATCCGCGTGGACGCGGTGGCGTCCATGCTCTATCTGGACTACGACCGCCGCGACGGCGAGTGGGTCGCCAATCAGAACGGTGGCAAGGAGCATCTGGAGGCCATCCAGTTCCTCCAGGAGCTCAACCAGACCGCCTTCAAGGTCAACCCCGACGTGCTGATGGTGGCGGAGGAGTCCACAGCCTGGCCCCTGGTGACCAAACCCACCGATGTTGTCGGCCCCAACGGCATCGGCGGCCTGGGCTTCAACCTGAAGTGGAACATGGGCTGGATGAACGACATGTGCCACTATCTGAAGATGGACCCCTGGTTCCGCCAGGGCAATCACAAGGACATCACCTTCTCCATGTTCTACGCTTTCTCGGAGAACTACGTCCTGCCCATCAGCCACGACGAGGTCGTCCACATGAAGGGTTCCGTGCTGGGCAAGATGCCCGGCGATGACTGGCAGAAGCTGGCCGGCGTGCGCGGCTTCTACGGCTACACCATGGCCCACCCCGGCAAGAAGCTGAGCTTTATGGGCGTGGAGCTGGGTACGGAGAAGGAGTGGGCCTTTGACGGCCAGCTGGACTGGGCCCTGCTGGACAACGAGCCCAACCGCCAGCTCCATCAGTATATCAAGGATCTGAACCACTTCTATCTCAGCGAGCGCACCCTGTGGGAGGACGACTACAGCTGGGAGGGATTCCAGTGGCTGGTGCCCGACGACAACAGCAATAATGTGGTCGTATTCCTGCGCCGGGACAAGTCCGGCAACGAGTTGCTGTGCGCCATCAACTTCAGCCCCAATACCTATGAGGACTACCGCTTCGGCTGCCCGCCGGTGAAGGAGTATGTGGAGGTGTTCAACTCCGACGCTGCGGCCTATGGCGGCACCGGCGCGGTCAACGCCGCCCCCTGCCCGGTCAGCTGGACCCCCTCCCACGGCCAGGAGTCCTCCGTAGCCATCCGCATCCCGCCCTTCGGCGCGGTGTTCCTGCGGGGCCAGGGCAAGCTGCGCGCCAAGCCCAAAACCGCCGCCAAGAAGACGGCCGCTGTCAAGCCTGCCGGGGAAACCGTGGCAGTAAAGGCCCGCAGGGCCTCCTCCAAGAAGGCTGAGGTCGCCGCAGAGGCCGCAGCGGAGAAAAAGCCCCGGGCAAAGAAGGCCGGGGAAACCGTGGCGGTGAAGGCCCGCAAGACCAAGGAGACCGCTCCCGCGCCGGAAAAGAAGCCCGCCTCCCGCGGCAGGAAGAAGGCTTCCTCCGCAGATGAATAAAAACGAGAGAGGATGAGACAGCCATGAAAAAAGAGTGTATCGCAATGCTCCTGGCAGGAGGGCAGGGCAGCCGTCTGTACGTGCTGACCAGCGACGTGGCAAAGCCCGCCGTTCCCTTCGGCGGGAAGTACCGCATCATCGACTTTCCCCTGTCCAACTGCACCAACTCCGGCATCGACACCGTCGGCGTGCTCACGCAGTACAAGCCGCTGGAGCTCAACAGCTACATCGGCTCCGGCCAGCCCTGGGACCTGGACCGCCTGGACGGCGGCGTCCACATCCTGCCCCCCTACATGCAGGAGGGCGAGAGGGGCAGCTGGTACAAGGGGACTGCCAATGCCATCTACCAGAACATTGGCTTCGTGGATATGTACGACCCGGACTATGTGGTGATCCTGTCCGGCGACCACATCTACAAGATGAACTACGCCAAGATGGTGGAGGCCCACAAGGCCGCTGACGCCGCCTGCACCATCTCCGTGCTGGAGGTGCCCTGGGACGAGGCCCCCCGCTTCGGCATCATGGCCGTGGATGGGGAGGACAATATCGTGGAGTTCCAGGAGAAGCCCAAGCAGCCCAAGAGCAACCTGGCCTCCATGGGCATCTACGTCTTCTCCTGGAAGAAGCTGCGCGAGTACCTCATCAGCGACGAGAACACCCCCGGCTCCAGCAACGATTTCGGCAAGAACATCATCCCCACCATGCTGGGCAACGGCGAGAAGATGATCGCCTATCGCTTCGATGGGTACTGGAAGGACGTGGGCACCCTGGAGAGCCTCTGGGACGCCAACATGGATATGCTCTCCCGGGGCGACCTGGACCTGCTGGAGAGCAGCTGGCCCATCTACGCCCGGCTCCCCGCCGAGCCCCCTGCCTTTATCGGCAAGACAGCCCTGGTCGAGCACAGCGTCGTCACCCAGGGCTGCGAGATCACCGGCACAGTAAAGAACTCCGTCCTCTCCCACGGCGCGCGGGTGGAGGAAGGGGCCGAGGTCTCCTACTCCGTGCTGATGCCCGGCGTCACCGTGAAGCGGGGCGCTGTGGTGCGCTACGCCATCCTGGGTGAGAACTGCCAGGTAGAGGCGGGCGCCAGCGTGGGCGGGAACCCCGAGTCCAGCGACCCCGAGCAGTGGGGCATCACCGTCCTGGGCCCCGGCACCACCATCGAAGCCGGCGCCACCGTTGCCCCCAATTCCATGCTCAACCGCGAGAATAAGGAGGTGTCCAGATGAAAGGACTCCACGGGATTATTTTCTCCTATGAGAAGCACGACGATCTGCGGGAGCTGACCCTCAACCGCACGCCCGCCTCCGTCCCCTTCGCCGGGCGCTACCGCATTGTCGATTTCATCCTCAGCAGTATGGTCAATGCCGGCATCACCGATGTGGGCGTGCTGCTGGAGGGCAACTACCAGAGCCTGCTGGACCACCTGGGCTCCGGCAAGGACTGGGACCTGAGCCGTATGCACGGCGGCCTGCGCCTGCTGCCCCCCTTCTCTGCCAACCAGACCTGGGGCAACAACGGCATCCGGGGCAAGATGGAGGCCCTGGCTGGCGTACGCTCTTACTTAGAGGGCATCCGGCAGACCCATGTGGTCCTGGCGGACAGTGACCTCATCATCAATATCCCTCTCCAGGATGTGTACCAGGCCCATCTGGCCTCCGGTGCGGACATCACCGCCGTATGCACCAGCAGCGTGGATTCTGAGAGCGACGTCACCTTCTTCCGCCTCGACGAATCCGGCCGGGTCAAGGAGGCGCTCTTCCCCCTGCGCGACCGCACCGGCTGCCACCGCTCCCTGGAGATCTACATCCTCTCCAAGCAGCTCCTGTTGGATCTGGTGGACGAGTGCATGAGCCACGACCAGACCAGTTTCCGCAGCGCGGTACTCCAGGCCAAGGCCGGCTCCCTGCACATCCAGGGCTACGTCTGGGACGGCTACGCCGCCCAGATCCGCAGCCTGAAGGAGTACTATGACCGCAGCCTGGAGCTGCTGGACCCCGCCATCCGCCTGGAGGTCTTCCCCGCCCAGCGGCCCATCCACACCAAGGAGCGCAACGACGCCTCCACCTA
>JAAWKB010000071.1 GCA_022797115.1 Oscillospiraceae bacterium | reverse complement strand
CCTGCTTTTTCAGTATTCTTCCAAATGAATTGACCCTTTTCACGGACATCGGTATCGAACTATTTCTCTGAATATCTTCCATAATCTCCGCCGGAGACATCAGCTTTATCTCCGGCTTTACGCTTTCTCCGTGAAAATCACTGCCGCCTGTTCGGTGGAGCTGGTATTTGTCCGCTAAATAGCAATAGAACTGCTGTTGCTGCTGTGTATACTTGGGATAGCTGCACTCAATGGCATCCAGACCCCATCCCTTGAGCTGAACCACCAGCCGTTCCAGCTCGCCGTCTGGCAGTCCCATTTGGTAGGGTGGTCTTGCCTGCGCCGGAAATACCAATCAGCCAAATAATCACGGTTGCACCTCCGAAGCCTTTCTCATAAAAATGGGTAGAGGTCGTCAAATTCCGCCGCCTTCAGCGACCCGTCCGGCATCACCCGGGAGGCAATTTTCGGCGCAATCTCCCCAAACTCCTGGACCCGGACCTGGCACACAAAGGGTCCGGGCTTTCCCAGAATCTCCCGAATGGTCCCCTCCAAATCGTCTCCGGCAGCAATCTCGCAGGTGTCCAGGCCGTAGGCTGCCGCCACCTTGCAGAAATCCGGCGTCTCCAAACCGCTGTCGGGTCCCACACCCAAAAAGCGGTCGTTCATATAGTTGTGCTGGTTGTGCCGTATCAACATATAGCCGCTGTTCTGGAACACAAACAGCTTCACGGGCAGTTGGTAATAATGCAGTGTGGCAAACTCCTGTACATTCATCTGTACACTGCCATCCCCAGACAGGGCCAGTACCTGCCGTCCCTCCTGGACCGCCCCGATGGCTCCCGCCCAAAAGCCCATTGCGGACAGTCCTCCAGAAATGAGATAGCGCTGTCCCTCCTTCAGCTCCCAGCTCTGGGAGACAATATTGCACACGCTCCCCGTGTCCACAACAATGCTGCACTCTGCCGGGGCGCATTGGGAGAGCTTGTGTGTGAAATAGTAGCTGTTCAGCGGATGCTCCTGGGCGTAACCGGGCTGTACATTCGGATACTGCCGCCGCATCTCCTGGCAGTGGGCCAGCCATGCCCCGTGGTCCACAGGGTCAAGGCCCTCACAGCAGCCGCAGAGTCCCTCCAAAAAGTCCTTGAGGTCCATGCACAGCTTCACGTCTACCGGCACATCCGGCTTGTCCAGCTCCAGCTGGTCGATATCCACCATGACCTTATGGGCGTTCTGCCCAAAGCGCTGGGGGTAGTAGCCGGTGGTGGAGATAGACAGGCGGCTGCCCAAAATCAGCAGGTAATCACACTGCTGGATTGCGAAATGGGAGGCGCGGTCGCCGTAGCTCCCAGGCCGTCCCACAAAATAGGGGGAGCTGGAGGCCATCACGTCAATGCCGCCCCGGGAGAGCGCTGCCGGAATCTGGAGCGTTTGACACAGCCGGTTCAGCTGTGCCGCCGCTCCGGCGCTTCGGACCCCGCCTCCGGCCAAAATCAGCGGCTTTTCCGCTCTGGCCAGCCCTTGGGCAATCGCCGCAAGGTCTGGGCTCACAGCCGCCCTTGACGGGAGCTGACCTCCCTCCGCCGCCTCGGGAACCTGCCGGTTCTGCACATCCACCGGCATGTCAATCCAAACCGGTCCCTTTCTCCCGTCTATAGCCTCGTGCCAGGCCCGCTCCATCACCTGGATGATATCCCCAGGCTCCAGCACACAGGCAAAATATTTCACCATCGGGGACACAATGGGCTCCAGGTTCAGGCTCTGGGTGCCGTGCTGCCGGATACCGGTACTCATTTCGTATCGAATCAGCCGGGAATTGGCCTGCCCTGTCAGGACAAACATGGGAGATGAGTCCACAAACGCCCCCGCAACGCCCGTTATAGCGTTGGTCGCCCCTGGACCAATGGTGGCCAGACACACGCCCGGAATGCCCCGCGTCCTGCCGTAGCAATCCGCCGCCATAGCCGCCGCCTGCTCGTGATGGCAGCAGACCGCTTTCAGCGCCTGATTGCGCTGGAGCGCGTCGGTCAGCCACATGGCAGAGCTGCCGGACACCATGTACACGGTGTCACAGCCCTTCTCTTGCAGAAAATTGAAGATATATTCGGAAACTGTCATTCCATCGCTCCCTTTACCGATAGCTGTCAAGACACCGCTTGATACAGGTTTTCAAATCCACCTGCGGCCGCCAGCCGAGCTGACGAAGTTTTGTCGTGTCTGGAACATATGCGTCAGTTTGTGTGCTTGTGGTCAGAGGCCCAATCACGGCTGTATTGCCCCGCACTTCGGCTATCTGCCGGGCCAGGCCCAGTATGGAGGCTGTATTGTCCTCATTTCCTACGTTGTAGACTGTACCTTCGCCGCACAATAAAATGAAAAGCAGTCCGCTGACAAAGTCCGACAAATAGCAAAAACTTCTCACCTGCGTTCCGGGGCCGTTGATTCGGATGCTGTGGGTTTCCTTGGCCTGCGCCAAAAAATCGGTAAAGCACCGGCCCGATGTCAGCGCCTCCCCAGGCCCAAATATGGAGAACAGCCGCAGAATACGACACTCTGTATCATAGCTTCTGCGGTACTGCTCGCACAAAAGCTCCCCAGCCAGCTTGCTGCTTCCGTAAAGCGAGAGCAGGCTGTTCTGCGCCAATTCCCCGGCGCTGGTTTCCACAATCTTTTCCGGCCCGCGCCGGTAGACCTCTCCGCTGCTGAAAAACAGGAAGGTTGACCGGTTCTTTCGTGCGCATTCCAGCAAATATCTTGTCGCTAGAATGTTGCAGCTCACAACTCCCGCAGGGTCGGATAAAATTGCCCTTTGGTTGGCCGGACTGGCTCCGTGGATGATAATATCTGGCCAAAAATCTTCTGGAAGAAACGCCCTTGCAATGTCCCCCGCAACCCAACGGATACAGGGTATGGAAACCGTGGGCTGTGTTCCAATGCGGTGAAACAGCCCTATTTTAAGCCCCAAAGAAAGCCGGCTGTCCAGCCAACACAGCGCCTCCACCAGATAACTGCCAATGAAGCCTGTTGCACCTGTGATAAATATCCGTTTATTTCTCAGCCGCTCCCACGGGAGCGGACATGCCGCAATCGGTTCAAGGTCCTCCAATAAACGCATGGGACTCATCGCGGCAGCACCCGGTCTGGGGGAACAGCATAGAAAACATATTCAATCAGTCCGACATAATTTCGCAGATAAATGGAGTGATTGGGCAGAAGTTTTTTTATGTACCGTGGTATTTCCCACAGATCTGCTTGGCAATGGTATCCACAGATTGTCAAGAGGGGCTGATTCGTTAGAATCAGCCCCTCCGCGCCCTGTAGGGCGCGGAGTTCAAAGCCCTCAACATCCATCTTTATAAGCGTCACAGGCCCGTTTATTACGTCGTCCAGTTTTACAACAGGGACCGAGATTGCCGTATCTTTTGCGGTTTCTTCCTCTGAAATATGACTTGCGGTGCGGTTTCCAGCATGAAAAGAAACCGTGCCTGACTCGTTTGAAACTGCTGCGTGGACAGCTTGTGTCACCGCACGCAGGTGCTCTGGAATATCATGCTGGATAGACGCTTTAACTTTCTCAATATTATAGGGGTCTGCGTCTATTGCAGTGTAGGATTCCCATGTCCCAATTGCAGAAAGAAACATCCGCATCGTATCGCCGTCAAATGCGCCACAATCAACAATACACTCATTTTTTATCGGTGCATATAGTTCCGAAGGCATATACTGTTCCGCCGCTGGGCACAGTGTCATCTCCTTATATGGGGCATCCACCGTGAAATGGAGCAGCTCCCGAAAGACTTTCTGCGACATTGAATCGGCAAGCAGCGAATATGCCTCCAGCACCTGCTTTTCTGGAATATGCTCGATATCCCATCCGATTGTACTGTGCATATGTCCCGTCTGAAACAGCTCGGGCCACACCCGCAGGTCCAGAATGATGACGATGTTATGAAATCCTTCCTTTTGGAGGCTGGACCGGATAGACGGATATGCTGAGAGGATGTCATACAGCGCCACAATAATAAGCGCATCCCGCCCCAGATACTGGGCCGCATCCTTCAAATTGATTCTTTTCTGTTCCAAGTCCGTCGGCTTATTTGCGTCCAAAAAATACCGCACCGGCCAGCCCGCATTTTTCAGACCCTTTTCCAATTCTGTTCCTAAATTGCCGTGTCCATATATCACAAGCTCTTTTTCGTGTGCCCTGAACTGCTCTTTTAGTACCTCTTTCTTTTCCCGACGGCTGGTAAGTTCCATCGGGATTTGCTGAAACAATGAGCGAATATCCAACACTCTAATTTCTCCCTCCATGTTTTGAAATTCTGCTCTCGTTGCGCTGGACCCTTATACTCTCTTCGTTCATTAACTTCAAAAAATCGGGATGTCAACCCCTGAAACCACCTCTGTTTGCACTGAATCCGCAAGGCACGTATACCGAACCAGCTCCTGCACTCTGCTTGTAATCAAAGTTCCACAGGCAGAAATCAGCGCTGAAACCTCACTACGCTCCGTACACCGTACATAGAGGCCGCAGTCGGCGTCAATACCCTCTGCAAACTCATAAATCTTTTTTGCGGTTTCTTCAATGTCATTTGTCCTAAAAGCAGAAATAATCAACAAATCATCTTCAGAATGGGTCTGAGCAAATGCTCTGATAATCTTGAACAGCACACTATATGGGCTGTCTAAATCTGCAAAGGTCAGATACAGGTTATTCCGTGGAATCTCTGCAATTTGCGCATCGTCAAGCCTCTGTTTAGAGGATATATGTTCCTTTTCTATGGATATATCAAATCTTCTTGCAAATTCCTCCGGGGACCGCATGAACCATTCTCTCCGCTTTTGAATGGTTTTTTCATCCCAGTACCACCATTGGATTCTTTGCAGCCGTTCGATTGTTTCTGGATCAAAGCGGTATTTGATTACGCGCGCCGGATTCCCGGCTACAATGGCATATGGCGGCACATCCTTTGTAACTGTAGCATGTGCCGCAATCACTGCGCCATTATGGACGGTCACCCCACTCAAAATCGTAACGCCATACCCAATCCAGACGTCGTTCTGAATTATGATAGAACCCTTGCGCCGTTTTCTGCTGGAGCCCGGGATTAAATCCGGTACTTGGCCTGACATAGACACTGACGCATAGTCGTGATTCACATCAACCAAAAACATAACTTTGTTGGAAATCGGGCAGAAAGCTCCAATATATACGGAATAACATCCCCCCTCCACACCAACCTCTTCACCAAGCCTCGACCAAATTGTCAGTCCGTTAACCCCGCTGTAACGATCTAAAATCAAGGCTGGAAAGTTCTTTAGTCCAGAATCCGTCTGCTGTGAATAGGTAAATGTGGCCAGATTTTTTATCTTTTTTGCCTCAATCCCGTTAATATTAACAAGCATATATTTCTCCTTTTCTAAGAGAACGTATAAGGGCTGCCCAACCCATAAAACACAAACGACAAATGGTGCATATAAGACCGCAGGTACACCTCGTACCCCGCCTCCAGCATCACCTCCGGGACGGCCCAGAAGTCCCAGGTTTTATGATAGCCTGCAATCATCAGTTTCGGCCTCCACCGCCGGAGCGTCTTTTCTGCGCCCTTCAGCGCGGCCAGCTCGGAGCCCTCAATGTTCATCTTGACCGCCGTGGCCCGCCGTCCGTCCAGCAGCTTGTCGATTGAAGTCGCCTCTGCCTGTGTCCCGCCATAGGGCGCGGCAAAGCTCCCCGGTCCATGGAGGGCATACAGGGGGAGCTTCCCTTCTCCGCTCCAGGCCGCGCAGGGGAAAAGTGTGCTTTTTGCCCGGAGCGCCTCCGGCAGCTGGGCCGCAAACTGCTCCAGCCGCTTGAAATTGACCGTGTCCGGCTCCAGCGCGTAATAAGCCCCCACTCGTCCCCCGGTCAACGCCAGCAGGTCCCGAAGCGTCTGCCCATCAAATGCGCCGCAGTCCACAAAATGCTCCTCCGCCGCCGGTGTAAAGAGCTCTTTGGGGAAATACTTTTCCTCCTGGGACAGGGTGGGAATCTCCGGCCCCTCCCCAAACAGGCGGAAGGTCAGGATATTGGCGTAAATCTCCTTGGACAGCCCATCCGCCAGCCGCTCAAAGACCCGTTCAATCCGTTCCTGGTGTTCCACCAGACTGTCCACATCCGGGCAGGAGGGCAAATTGCCGGTGTTATCCCCCCGAAACAGCGCAAAGCAGCGCCGGAGCGCAACATAGTCCACCACGTTGGTACAGCCCCATTCCCGGAGCCTCTGGTGGACGCCGCTGTGCCCGCCCGCTCGAAGCGCCTCGTCAAAGCTGCGGCAGTAGGCCTGTCCGTCTGTGTTGATGCAGACCAGCACCAAAATATTGGCCCCGAACCGCTCCGTCAACGTCTGAGGCGGCACCACCTCCAGCCCCATGCACTGCGTCCCCCACTTTTCCGGCGCACCGTCGGCAAAACACAAGGGCTGAATGTCCGCCCGGCGCAGGGCCAGCAGCAGCGCAATTCCGCTGCTTCCCGCCCCATACAGCACAACTCCGCTATAGCGCCGCAGAGCCGCCTTCAATTCGTCCACGGTCTGCTCCAGCCGGGCACGCTCCCGATGAAAGCGGGCAAAAATTTCTCCAATTCCTGTGCTCATATCGTCCCTTTCCAGCGCTTCCACATGTCCTCCGCCGCCTTATCCGGGGACAGGCCAAAATAATCCAGCTGATATGTTCGGGAGCCGGTCAACATGGCAAAGGAGTCCGGCACACCGTACCGTTGAAACACCGCCGGAGTCTGTCCCTGCTCCATCAGCAGCTCCGCCACAGCGCTGCCCAAGCCGCCCGTCATCCCGTGCTCCTCCATGGTGAACACCGCCCGGTGTCCAGCGGCACAGAACCGTACGGCATCTTCGTCCAGAGGCTGTACCCGAGGCACACTGTACAACGTCACCGAGCACCCGCGCTCCTCCAGGCGCTTTTGCACCTGCACCGCCTCCCGCAGAATGGTTCCGCAGGCCAAAATGGCGATATCCGTCCCCTGTGTCAGGGGGATTGCCCGTTCCACATCCACGGCCCCCGGATGAATAGGCGCGTCCACACTGCGCCCAATGCGGATGTAGGCTGGCCGCTGGCGCCGGTACGCGGCGAACGTGACGGCCTCCATCTCCGCCGGGTCGGCAGGACAGTACACATCAAGGTTGGGAAAGGCCCGCATCATCGCGATATCCTGGAGGGCGTGGTGGGTGGGGCCTGCCGCGCCGTAGGCGAATCCGCCGCCTACACCCACCAGAATCACGGGATTTTCCTGGTAACACACATCCAACAAAATCTGTTCCGCACCGCGCAGTGTCATGAAGGACACCACATTGTAGGCAAAGGGCTTCATCCCCGCCGCAGCCAGCCCGGCGGCGAAGGTAACAAAGCTCTGCTCCGCAATGCCCACGTTCACAAAGCGCGGCCCAAACTCCGCCTCAAAGGGTTCCATCACCGAAAAGCCGGTGTCCCCGATGACCAGCATAACCTTGGGGTCCTCCCGGGCCAGGCGGGATATGGTCTGAACAAATGTGCTTCTCATCGGCTCAACTCCTCCAGCGCCTGGGCCAGCTGCTCCTCGTTCGGGGACTTGAAGTGCCACTCCAGACGGTTTTCCATAAACGAAACCCCTTTGCCCTTTACCGTGTTGGCAATCACCGCCGTGGGCCGGGTGTCTCCGTCCAGCCCCGCCCGGGCAAAGAGTTCCTCCAGCGCGGCGCAGTCGTGCCCGTCCACCTCTACGGCGTGACAGCCAAAGGCCCGAAACTTTTCCGCCATATCCCCCATGTTCAGCACCTGCTCATCGCTGCCGTAGGATTGCAGGCGGTTGCGGTCCACAATCAGCACCAGATTATGCAGAGAGAACCGGGCGGCAAACATGGCGGCCTCCCAGACACTTCCCTCGTTGCACTCCCCATCCCCCAGCAGGACAAAGACGCGGCCTCCCAGACCCTGGAGCTTTTTGGCATAGGCAATCCCAGTGCCCAGATTGGCCCCGTGGCCCAGGGACCCGGCGGACATCTCCACACCGGGCACCACAAATTTCCGGGTGTGTCCCGCGTAGTTCTCCCCGTCTGTCAAATGCAGCTCCAAATCCTCCATGGGAATCAGCCCCGCATAGGCCAATGTGGTATAAAAGGTAGCGGCAATATGCCCTTTACTCAGCAGAAAGACGTTTCGGTTGGGGTCGTGCAGACGGTCCGGCGTCAGCCCCAAAATTCTGGTGTACAGCACCGCCAGAATGTCCGCCGACGAATAGCCTCCCCCTATGTGGGAATCTCGGGTACGCATGAGCGTCTTGGCCACATGAATCCGTACCGCCCGCGCAAATTCCTTCGGATTGTCGTACATCACCGGTTCCTCCCCTCTCTGCGGTGTATTTCCTCCGCAATGTCCAGACCGCGGCCCACCGCCTGGTCCATGTTGTAATATCGGAACTCCGCCAGCCGCCCCGCCCCGTAGAGGTGGGGCACCTGCTCCAGCTGCTTCCAATAGCTCTGATGCCGCGCCTGGGACTGCTCGGTGAGCACCACATAATACGGCTCGTCCTGCGGCCCCTCCATTGGTCCGGGCCGCTCCCCGATGACAAGGGTTTTTTCCGGCTCCGGCGGGTTGCCTGGGAGATAGCGGTAGTCCGCCCGGCGGGTCCAGGGGACATCCAGCCCCGGATAGTACATGGCCAGACAGGGCAGGCCTTGCTCTGGCGTACAGTACTCCATATCAAAGTGCAACGTCCGGTAAGGGAGCGCCCCCGCACTGTAGGCAAACAGCGGCTCCAGCCTTCCGGTATACAGCACGGCGTCCCATTGTCCCTCGGATTTCCACACAATCCGTCCGCCGGAGACCTCCAGCAGTTCCAAGGCGTCCACACCGGTCCGCACCTCAATCCCAGGGTGCTCCAGCATCCGCTGGAACATCCGGTCAAAGCCATCCTCCGGCATGAACTGAAACCGCTCGGGCCGAAAATCCCTCCGGTCCTCCAGGTAGACCGGAGCGCGGGCCGCCACCTCCGGCAGCAGCTCCTCCAGGCGCAGGCCCCACTGCTTTTGGTTGTATGGCGCGCAGTCACAATCATATAGCCGCTGCCCCGCCTGCCGCAGCAGCGGGTCCTCGTCTTGAAGCAGCTCCAGTACCGTGGCGCTTTCCCGCCCCTGATACCGCCGCCGCAGGGCCGTAAGGGTTCTCTCGCCGTCCGCCCCCAGCAGGCGGCACAGCAGGGCTGGCTGAAAAGGCATGGGGTGGGCCTCCTGCTCCAGCCAGACACAGACGCTCCCCCGGTAGGGCGTCCACCGGACAAAGGGGCGCAGAAATTCCCAAACCTGCTCCCGGTCGGTAAAAAAGACGTGGGGGCCGTACACATGGTACAGCATGCCGTGCTCGTCCCGCCGGTCGAAGGCGTTGCCGCCCACATGTTCCCGGCGCTCCACAACCGTCACCTGCCAGCCGTACTCCGCCAGACGGCGGGCGGCGGACGCGCCGCAGCATCCGGCGCCGGCTACCAGCGCCCTCATGCCTGCACCTCTTCACCCTGCCGCTGGGCCAGATACCGCGCCGCCTGCTCCCGGCACAGCTGGGCCGCAGAAGCATGGGCCAGCCCCATTTGGAACGCCGCCGCCTGGGCCAGTGTCTCATCCAGTGTGTACAGCGGCTGCCAGCCAAGAAGCCTGTGCGCTTTGCCGCTGTCCAATCGGAGCAGCTGTGTTTCACCGGTGGAACCTCCCGCCCCCAGCTCATATCTAGCCCCCGGAAAATGTGCCGCCAACCCCTCGGCCACCCGCCCCACGGTCTGAAAGCCGTCCGGCGCGGGGCCGAAATTGAAGGAGGTATCCCCGGCGAGCGTCCCCTCGGACAACACCTGACCCAACATCAAATACCCCCAGAGCACGTCCAGCACATACTGCCAGGGCCGGACAAAATCGGGGTTGCGCAGCTTGGCGGGCACACCGCCTGCGAAGCAGTCCAGCAGATGGGGCACCAGCCGGGTCTTATTGCCGTCTCCCCCGCCAATGGTGTTGCTGGCCCGCGCAGTGGCGACCGCCATAGCCGGAAATGACCGGCTGTAGCACTGGGCCGCCAGGTCCTGGCAGGCCTTGCTGGTGGAATAGGCCTCCGCCGCCCCGAAGGGGTCTGTTTCCTGGCACGGTTTCCCCTCCAGCCCTTGGGCGTAGCACTTGTCGCTTGTGACCACCACGGCGGGTATCCTCCGTCCGCTTTTGCGGATTGCCTCCAGCAGCCCCACCGTCCCCATCACATTGGCCGCAAAAATATCCGCCGGGAACTCGTAGGAGCCGTCCAAATAGGCGTGCGCCGCCAGATGAATCACCAGCGCGGGCTGGAACCTGGTCAGCGCCCCCTCCACATCAGCCCGGTTTCGGATATCCGCCAGCACTTCACCCGCCATCGGGGGGCGGGCCGTCTCATAGAGGCTCCCAGACGCCGGGGCCAGGGCATAGCCGCACACCTCCGCCCCCAGCGCTGACAGAAGCCAGCACAGCCATGTCCCCTTAAAGCCGGTATGCCCGGTCACCAGCACCCGCCGTCCGCGATAAAAACTCCCCTGCTTCAACCGTTGTACCCCCATTTATCTCAGGTCTTTTTTCTCCAAACACTGAATTTGCCCAGGGACAGCAGCACACGTCTGACCCCCTCCGTCTCCTGGATTCCCAGGGCGGAAAGCACCCGGCCAGCCTTGCTCCCCCAGGAATCATTGGTCAGGGAAACCGACTTCTCCAGGGCCATCCCCTCCTGCTGAAGCGCCGCGGTCAGCGCGCTCTCGACGATGACGCGCAGGCTGAGGCGGTCCTCCGGGTCGTGGAGAAACACCCCTTCCTCCGGCAGCCGTTCCTCTAATGCCGCGTTCAGGTTGGACAGGCTGTAATAGTTTTCGTATTGCGTGAGCAGCAGCCCGCCGGTCTTCAAACCCGCCGCCGCCGTGTGGAGCACCGCGCGCAGGTTGGCGCACCGGCCCAGGTTGCACCCTACAAGGGCAAGGTCGTACTGCCCTTGCTGCACCGGCTCCCACGCCTCGAGCCGTCCGCTTTTGTGGAACAGCCCCTCCATGTCCTCCAAGTACCGCTCGTCCTCGCTCAGGGCGTCCACGGTAATCTCGCTGCATCCACACGCCCGAATCCGGCTGCAAAGGGCGAGCACGCTCTCGCCGAACAGAGGGTTCAGCGCCAAAATCCGCACAGGACCGGAAAAGGGCAGCGACATGGTATTCAGCGCGGCACAGACATCCATACCGAGGGACGCCCAGCCATCCACGCCGTACTTCTGCCGGAACTGCGCACGGCCAAGGTCCATCACCTGAAACTGTCCCGCTCCAATGGTGGCCGAGCCGTAATGATGCACAAACACGTCCTTGCACAGCACTTGACGGTAGCCCATACGGCGCAGGGTAGTGCTGAAGTCGTCATCGGCGAACATGTCGTAGCAGAAAAACGGGTCAATGGCGAGGCGGGTCTGCTCCAAGGCGTCCGGGCGCATACAGGCCAGGACGGAGAACAGCCGCGCACGGTCGGCCCACTTTCGGGGGTCAAGATGATTGTACTGCTCCGCGAACGCCAGCATACCCTTTTGGTCATTGGCCTCGTAGGGCACGGAGATGGCCTGCAAATTGCTGGCGGAATTGCAGACGGGGGCTGCCATCGCGATTCGGGGGTCACTCTCCATACACTGGAACAGGATTTCATCATACCGGGGCGTGACAATCACGTCGTTGCTCACATACAGGAGATATTTCCCCTCCATATAGGTGGTCGCCATGGTGAAAATCAGATTTCCCGCGGCGGACGACCCCATGTTATGGGGATAGTAAATCTTTTTCCTGTGGGGCAAACCCTCACACCAGGCTGTGGTTTCAGGGTCGCTGCCATTGTCAAAGGTAATCAGCTCATAGCTCCGGTTTTTGGTATAGGCCTCAATGGCGTCCAGACACGCCTTGGTCATACTCTGGTTGCCATAAAACAATACGACGATAGAAAAATCATAGCGGTACTCCCGCTGTCCGTCATCCTTCGGCGTTTCCCGAATCTGGCGAATGCGTTCCCGCTCCTGCTCATACCAAGTCCGCAAGGTTCCCTCATTGACCGCGTGCAGGAGGAAAAATTCCGCGTACCGCCGCCAGAACCGAAATAAGGGGGCAAAGGAACAGGTATACTGCATCTGCGCGGCCTCGTCCCGGCCTTCCTCCAGCAGGCGAGAAAGCCGCCCAACGGTCAGCGGCGCATTCTGCCCGATTTCCTTCAGCCTGTTTTTCCGCTCAATCTGCGGCGAGAGCTGTTCTATGGCGGAGGCAATGGCTGTACATAACGTCTCCAAGTCCCCCAGCAGGTACTGGTTTTCCCGCAGTCCGTGCTCATTCAAAAAGGCAAGCGCCTCTTCTCCGGTATCAAACAGTTCAAAAATATGCTGCACCAGCATCTCGTGCGCGTTCTGTCCCATCCAGTATTCTCCTGCCCTTCGTTTTTCCGTCCTCCGCACGCCTGCCCGGCAGCAGGCCAAAGGCACTATTCCAATCCCTCCGGAAACAGCGGCGCGTCCGTGCCATAGAGCACCTGAACGCCATACCGCCCGGCTAGACACGTCCGGTAAACCGTCTCCTGGAGCCGCGTTGTGATGTAATACTCCGCGCCCTGC
>JAAWKB010000070.1 GCA_022797115.1 Oscillospiraceae bacterium | reverse complement strand
GGACAGGCTCATGCGGTCCAGCAGCATCCCGTACAGCAGCTTGGCGTCTGTGGAGACGTGCTTGAATTTGGGATTCGTAATCAACTAGCGGGGAATTTTGAAAAAACAAATTTCTCCGATTCATCGCCGTAGAAATAATCTGACAAAACGATTCCCGGCATGGTCAGGGCCTCCTTTTGGGCAAAAGAAAAAGCACGATTTTTCAATCGTGCTTTTTCAAGGGTGTTAAAGTGTGTCACATTGGCTTCTTTTTGCGGTGACTGCTCGATGTTTTGGGGTTCTGCGCGTCATTCTTTATCAGGCACACCCTCAGTCCGACTGTCCATTTTCATATTAAAACTTGCTGGCGTGCCCCCCGGCTTACTCGTAGTTGTATTTCTATGGAAACTATGCTATGATAAAAAATATACTATGAGGAGAGGAGCCGTCTTTTTGAAGCTTAAAGAACTATTCAGCGCCCACGACATGACGGTGGGTCCGCCATGGAAACGTATTATGGAGTTTGCTGTTCCCATGCTGATCGGGAATCTGGCCCAGCAGCTCTACAACACAGCGGACTCCATCGTGGTAGGCCATTATGTAGGGGATAACGCCCTGGCTGCGGTGGGAAGCGCCGCCCCAATTTTAAACCTGCTGCTGGCCCTGTTTGTGGGCGTCTCCACCGGGGCGGGCATTGTCATCTCCCAGAACTACGGCGCAGGGAACCGGGAGAAGCTGTCTGAATCCGTCGGCAACTGCATCACCCTGGCAGCCATCGCCTCCCTGATTACCATGGTGCTGGGCGTAACCGTCACCATGCCCATGCTGCGCCTGCTGGACACGCCGGCATCCATTATCGACTGGAGCGGCGGCTATCTGCACATTATCTTCTGGGGTGTGGCAGGGTGTGCCTTTTACAATATCCTCTCCGGCATCCTGCGGGGCTTGGGGGATTCGGTGTCCGCCCTGGCGTTCCTGCTGCTGTCCACAGTATTAAATATCGGGCTGGACATCTGGTTTGTCGCCGGGTTTGGCATGGGTGTACCCGGGGTGGCCCTGGCAACAGTGCTGGCCCAAGGGATTTCTGCGGTGATGTGCCTGCTCAAGCTGCTTTGGATGCGGGACATATTTGACTTGACCTTCTCCACCCTCCGCCTGCGCCGGGACAGCGCCCTGCGGATTGTACGCATTGGCGTCCCCTCCGGCATCACCCAGGCCATCATGTCCCTGGCTATGCTGGTGGTCCAATCCCTGACCAACAGCATGGGTGAGACAGTGATCGCCTGCAATGTCATCATCATGCGGGTGGACGGCTTTGCCATGATGCCCAACATGACCTTTGGACAGGCTATGAGTGTCTACACAGGCCAGAACGTGGGGGCTGGCAAACTTGACCGGGTAGACCAGGGCCTGAAAGAGGGGACCGCCATGGCGGTCGGCTTCGCCTGTACGATCACAGTTTGCCTGCTGCTGTTTGGCAAGTACATGTTTGACCTCTTCACAGACACCCCTGAGCTCATCGAACTGGCCTACCGGATGATGCGGATCATGGCCGGCGGATACATCACCATCGCAGTAACCCAGGTGCTGGGCGGCATTATGCGGGGGGCCGGTGACACGGTGACGCCCATGTGGATCTCTTTATTCACCACAATCGGCCTGCGCGTCCCGGTGGCCTATATCCTGGCTTGGCTCACCCGCTGCGAGGCGTGGCCCAACGGGCGGCCCGAGGCCCTGTCCATCTCCCTGCTGGTCCCCTGGGTCATGGGTGCGGTCATCTCCGCCATTGTGTTCCGCCGGGGCAGCTGGCGCAGGAAAATGGAGCAGTCGGCGCTGATTTAAAACGAGAAGCGGTTGGAACCAAATAAAAAAGAGGCGATGAGCAAATCCCGGCTCACCGCTCCTTTTTTAGATGTCAATGCTGCCATTTTCCGCATCGTTGACCACGTAATACGCCTTGCCCTCCTCAGGCTTCAGGTAAACCACCAGCTTCTTGATGCTGGAAGCATTGTGCCCCTCTGCCACAAAGGCGGCAACAGCGCGCTCCTTGCAGTCGGAAATATCCCACTCCGAACCGCCGGCCTGGAGGTAAACTGTTTCCTCTATCTTCTGCGTCTTCTTCGCGGCAGTCTCCTTGACCGCCTCAACAGCGGCGGCCAGCGGGGTCTTTGCCGGGGTTGCTTTCTTGGGTCGAGCCATGTTGAATTACTCCAATCTATTTTGATCAAGCACCACACCAGTTTGTGATACCCATCTGTTATAGTACACCCAGTTTGGATGCATTGCAATACTTCCCATAACCAAAGAACCGCCAAAACATCTGCCAATTATTGATATCTCCCACAAAAAAACGGGGATTTTGGCCCGCCAGGCCCCTGCTGTTTGCCTGGGAACCGATAAAAAGGCGTCCCTTCCCGCAATGGGGAAGGGACGCGCTGTATCTGTGCGTCAGGTGTTTTTCCGGCTGATCGGCTGGCGCACCAGCAGACGGCCCAGCGCCTTTTTATTGAAGGGAATCAGAGGATAGAGGTAGCCCCGCCCAAGGATGGGCTTTGTGGTCAGCAGCATCACCAGCAGCCCCACAGTACCCAATATCAGCCCCCACACATCCAGCAGGGCGACCAGCAGCAGAAACAGCATCCGCGTCAGCTTCAGGGCATAGCCCAGCTCGAAGCTGGGCTGAGCGAAGTTGGCAATAGCAACAAACGCCATGTATACCAGCACCTCCGGCACCAGCCACCGGGCCTGTACCGCGAAATCCCCCAGGATGAGGGCGCCCAACATACTGAAGGAGTTGCTCAGCGCATCCGGGGTGTTCAGGCTGGCCAGCTTGAGCAGATCCACCACAAAGTCCAACAGCAATAGCTGCAATAGCAGCGGCACGCTGCCAGGCTCCTCCGGCACGATGAATTGCAGGGCATCCGGCACCCGGGCAGCATCCTTCACCAGCAGATACCATACCGGCGTGATAAAGAGGGCCAGCAGCATGACAACAATCCGCAGATAGCGCAGGTACGTCCCCACCAGGGGTGGGAAGTAGTAGTCGTTGGCCTCCTCCATAAAGTCGAAGAGGGAGGTTGGCAGCAGCATCACCGAGGGCGAGTTGTCTACAAAAAGGACAATATCCCCCTCCATAATACAAGCTGTAGCGGTATCAGGCCGCTCTGTGTAGCGGACCTTGGGGAAGGGGTTGTACCACTGGGGCTTGACGATGGACTCGGCCACGCTCTCCTGGCTCATGGCGATGGAGGCCACGTCAATCCGGTCCAGCTTTCCCCGCAGTTCCTCCAGTTCCGCCTGGTTCACCTGGTTGTCCATATAGGCCAGTACCACATCCGTCCGGCTCCGGCCCCCTACCTTGTGGTTCTCCAGGGTCAGATGGGGGTCGCGGATGCGGCGGCGGAGCAGGGCGGTGTTCTGCACCAGGGTCTCGGTGAAGCCGTCGTGGCTGCCCCGGAGGACCTTGCCGTCAGAGGGCTCCTCTACGCTGCGCCCCGGGAACTTCTTCGCGTCGATCATGGCGCAGTAGTCGAAGCCCTCCAGTAGCAAAATGGTCTTACCCAGGAAGGCCCCGGTGAGGATTTTGTCCACCTGGTTCTCGCAGTCCACCTCGCAGAAGGTGACGCAACGGTCGATGAACTCCTGCATATCCTTCGCCCCCTGCCCCAGGGCGGCCCCCTCCCCCAGCAGGAAGGAGGTGATCCGCTCAATCACGCCGTCGTCGCCGTAGCCGTCGATCACATACAGGCGGCCCTTCCACTGGCCAATATACAGATCCCGGCTGATGACGTCATAGTTGCGCCCCACCCCCAGAAGGGTGTCCAGGGTCTTCTGATTTTCGCTGAGCTTGCCGGTCAATTGTTTCATTTCTATTTCCTCCGCAGCATTCTGTCCGGGGTAGTATCTGCAAAAAAGCGGAAATTATCAGGGCATGTGGCGCGGGGCGGACGCAACAAAAACGAACAGGATTTGTCAGCGCAGGTTGGTTGAAAGGCCGTGTTATCCGTGTATAATTGGGGTAGTCAAGTAGGAAAGGGCAGAAAAGTATGAAAAAGAGCAATCTGGCGCACAACCTCTCCAGCCTGCGGCAGGCGAAAGGGCTCTCCCAGGAGAAGGCGGCGGAGGCCGTAGGGGTGACCCGGCAGGCCTTGGCGAAGTGGGAATCCGGCGAGACCACCCCGGATATCCTCCACAGCGACGCGCTGGCCGCGCTGTACGGGGTCTCCCTGGACGACCTGCTCCACTTTGCGCAGGACAGCCTCCCGCCGCCCCCCAGGGGCAAGCATGTCTTCGGTGTGGTACAGCTGGGGGAACGGGGGCAGGTGGTCATCCCCAAGCGGGCCCGGGAGCTGTTCCACCTTGGCCGGGGGGATACGCTGGTGGTGCTTGGAGACACCAATCCCGGTACGGCGGGCATCGCCCTGGTCCCAGCCCAGTTTTTTACCAGCCTGCTGGAGCTTGCCACCCAGGTCCAGGAGGATGCGGAGCGGAAGGGGGACGGCGTATGAACGCGCTGGCCGTAGATGGGCTGACCAAGACCTACCCCTCGTTTACCCTGGACCATATGTCCTTCACCCTGGGCCGCGGGCGGATTATGGGATTGATCGGCAAGAATGGGGCCGGGAAATCCACCACGATCAAGTCCATCCTGCATCTGGTCTCCCCCGACAGCGGACATGTGGAGGTGCTGGGGATGGATATGGCTGACCAGGAGGCGGCCTGCAAGCAGGCGATGGGGGTGGTGCTGGGCGGGGCAGGCTTCTACCAGCACAAAAAGCTCTCCGCCATCACCGCCGTTACCAGCCGCTTTTACAGGAATTGGGACAGGGCTGCCTACGAGCGGTATCTGCGGGAATTTGAGCTGGACCCCGGCAAACAGGTCCGGGAGCTCTCCACCGGGATGCAGGTGAAATACCAGCTCGCCCTGGCCCTATCCCACCAAGCGGAGCTGCTGATCCTGGATGAGCCCACCAGCGGCCTGGACCCGGTGAGCCGGGACGAGCTGCTGGAGCTGTTCCGGGCGTTGGCGGCGGGCGGGGAGCGGAGCATCCTCTTCTCCACCCACATCACCTCGGACCTGGATAGATGTGCGGACGATATCACCTATATCAAGGACGGCAGGGTCCTGGCCAGCGGGGAGAAGGGGGCGTTTCTGGATGCCTTCCAGCATCTCCGTACCGATGACGAGCCCGGGCCGCTGCGCCTGGAGGACATCATGGTCCGCACGGAGAGGGGGCGTTTCCATGTTTGATCTGCTGTACAAGGAGCTGCGGCTGGCCGCCCACCCATCACTCTACGTTTTTATGCTGATGGGCGCGCTGCTGCTGGTACCGGCATATCCCTATGGCTTCGTGTTCTTCTTTGGTACGCTGGGGATTTTCCAGACCTTCTGCTTCGGGCGGGAGACCGGGGACGTCTGCTATACGGCCCTGCTGCCGGTGCGGAAACGGGATGTGGTGAAGGGGAAGTGCCTGCTGGCGGTGTTTGCACAGCTTGGCCAGCTGGCGCTGTCCATCCCCTTCGCGCTGCTGCGGACGGCGCTGCTGTCCGATGGGAACCCGGCGGGGATTGAGGCAAACGCAGCCTACTACGGGTTCGGCCTGGCGATTTACGGGCTGTTTAACCTGGTGTTTTTCGCCCAATTCTACCGGACTGCCTACAAAAGCGGGGCCGCGTTCCTCGCCGCACTGTTCCCCACGGCATTTGGCATTGCTCTGATGGAAACACTGGTCCACCTGCCGGGGCTGGCGTGGCTGGACGGGACCAGTGCAGAGGCTTTGGTGCGGCAGCTGCCCGTGTTGGCAGCCGGCGCGGCCATATACCTCGGCGGCACACTGTGGGCGTATGCCACAGGCGTCAGGCGGTTTGAACAGGTAAATCTATAGCGCAGAGCAGGGCAAGTCTCCGTCCACTTGCCCTGCTCCCGGCAGTTTCACAAAAAGAACTTGAATCGCGTAGGTGTACATGATATAACTAGGGTAATCCGTCGGAATTTGGGCGGGCAGTTCTGTGGAGGGAAACCCCGTATACAATCCTTTTAACGTGCTGTCACAAAGATGGAAATTATGAGAAGAGGGAGGGCGTTCCATGACACTGTCCAGCCTGCTGTCTATCCGTCCAGGCATCACCGCCTTGATCGGCGGCGGCGGCAAGACCACCGCCATGTACACGCTGGCCCGGGAGCTCTCCCGCCTCGGGCGGGTGGTCTGCTGTACCACCACTCATATCCGCCCCCCGGCCCACCTGCCGGTCCGAAACTGCCTGCAGGAACCGGAGCTGGACAGCACCCTGGCCCGCCATAGCTGCCTGTGCATGGGCACACCGGCGGCAGATGGAAAACTCACTGCGCCGCGGCTCTCTCCGGCGCGGATAGCGGCGGCGGCGGATTATGTCCTGGTGGAGGCTGACGGTGCGCGGGGGCTGCCTATGAAAGCCCATCTGGCCCATGAACCGGTGATTCCCGCCGGCTCATACCAGGTAATCCTGCTGGTTGGGGCCTCCGGCTTTGGGAAAGCCGTCCAGGCGGCGGTCCACCGGCCAGACCGGTTCTGCCAGTTGACGGGGGTTCCTCCCGGCACGGCTGTAACACCGGAACTGTTGTCTGTTGCCCTGAGGCGGGAGGGCCTGGGGGATCAGCTGTTTATCAATCAGGCAGAGACCGCGGGGGCTATGGAGCAGGCGCGCCGTCTGGCGGCGCTGCTGCCCTGTCCAGTCTGCGCCGGCTCGCTGCAAGGAGGTAGTTGGACATGCTTGTCATCATTCGGGGCGGCGGGGACATCGCCACAGGCATAGCCCTGCGCCTGTACCGCAGCGGCATGGCGGTAGTGATCTGCGAGACCCCTGCCCCCACGTCGATCCGCCGCACTGTCTGCTTTTCCGAGGCGGTGCGCCAGGGTACGGCGGAGGTGGAGGGCGTAGCTGCCCGCTTGACTGATCTGGGGGGAGTCCCTGGCCTGCTGGGGCAGGGGGTCATCCCGGTGCTGGCAGACCCGGCGGGGGATTGTATCGGCCCTCTGTCCCCGGATGTGGTGGTGGACGCCATCCTGGCCAAGCGGAACCTTGGAACCCATATGGGACTGGCCCCAATAGTGGTCGCCGCCGGCCCCGGATTCACCGCTGGAGTGGACTGCCATGCCGTGGTAGAGACCATGCGGGGCCACTATCTGGGCCGGGTGATCTATGATGGCTCCGCTCAGCCCAATACGAATATCCCTGGCCTTATCGGCGGCTATGCCGGGGAGCGGGTGCTCCGCGCCCCGGCGGACGGCATCTTCCGGGGCGTGCGAAGGATTGGCGACCAAGTCTCCTGCGGGGATGTGGCCGGTTATGTGGGGGATGTCCCGATGGCCTGTACCATCGGCGGCACCCTCCGGGGCTTGCTGGCGGACGGCATTGCTGTCACCCGGGGCTTCAAGTGCGGCGATGTGGACCCGCGGTGCAGCCCCGCGCACTGCCTGTGTGCCTCAGATAAGGCACTTGCCATCGGCGGCGGCGTCCTGGAGGCGATTTTGCACCTGCGGGGCGGCAAGGCGTTCTGATAGGGCCCGCTCTTCCAAACGCAAGCGCAGCCTGCTGTATCGCGTTCTTTTTGCTTCTTTTTCTTGAAAGAAAAAGAGGAATACCAACATGGAGGGACATATGGAAAACGGGGTAAAGCTGACAAAGCTGGCGAAATGCGCAGGATGCGGCGCAAAGGTGGGGGCCGGGGTGCTGGCCCAGCTGCTGGACGGCATCCGGGTACACAACGACCCTAATCTGCTGGTGGGGTTCGATAAGAGCGACGATGCGTCGGTATACAAGGTGAGCGACGAACTGGCCCTGGTGCAGACGGTGGATTTCTTTCCGCCCATTGCGGATGACCCCTACCTCTTCGGGCAGATTGCCGCCACAAACGCCCTCAGCGATGTGTATGCCATGGGCGGCGAACCGAAGCTGGCGTTGAATTTGATGTGCGTGCCCAAGGACATGCCCGGCGAGGCGGTCCACCAGATGCTGCGGGGCGGCTACGACAAGGTATATGAGGCTGGGTGCCTCATTACCGGGGGCCACAGCATTTTTGACGACGAGCCCAAGTATGGCCTGGCGGTGACGGGCTTTGTCCATCCGGACCGGGTGCTGACCAACAGCGGGGCCCGGGAGGGGGACGTGCTCCTGCTGACCAAGCCCCTGGGCATCGGCGTGCTGACCACCGCCCACAAGGAGGAACTGGCCTCCCGGGAGGGGATGGAGCTGGCCTGCCGCCTGATGACCACCCTGAACAAGTCCGCCAGGGACGTCATGGTCAAATACCGCGTCCACGCCTGCACGGACGTCACCGGCTTCGCGCTGATGGGCCACCTGCTGGAAATGGCCCAGGGCAGCGGGATGCAGGCGGTGGTCCATGTGGACCAGGTGGATCTGATTGCCGAGGCTGTGGAGCTGGCCAAGATGGGCGTACTGCCGGAGGGGATGTACCGCAACCGCACCTTTGCGGAGCCCTTTGTGGACGTGGGCGACACCCCGCTTTGCCGGCAAGACATTCTTTTTGACCCCCAGACCGCCGGCGGCCTCCTGATTGCGGTGGACCCTGGCGACGCGGACGCCCTGTTTACAGAGCTGCGCCAATGCGTCCCCAGCGCCCAGCGTATTGGGGAAATCCAGGCATATCAGGGCGGAGCGAGGATTTTCCTGCGCTGACCGCCCCGCGCCCTCTTCGGAGGGCGCATTTTTTCTGCCAGAGGGCGGCGGGGACCGGGCAAACGCAAGGATGGAGTTGACACTGTTCCCCCATATCGCTATCGTATCCCTTAGACAGTCAGAATTTTCCATTTTTGTCGAATTCTGTCGAATTTAGAAAGTGAGGGATCACCATGTCACGAAAAAACATCCTGCCCAACATTGCTTACGACGACCAGCGCCGCTGTTACTATGTCACCATGCGCCTCCAGCCCAAGGGGGGAGGCGGGCCCCGGCGGACGGCCCGATGCTATCCAACGCTGGAGCTGGCCATCCAGGCCCTGGATCGCTACAACGCAAACTGCATCCTTGCCGGGAGCGGAGGGACGGAGACTCTGACAGTCGGCCAGTGGCTGACTTACTGGCTGGAGCAGGTCATCGCCCCCAGCCGAACCGCCAGTACAGTGCATGGCTACGGCGTGATCGTGCGTAACCACCTCGCCCCTGCGTTGGGCGGCATCCGTCTGACGGAGCTGACTGCCGCCCAGATCCAGCAGTACCTCAACCGCAAGCTGGCCGAAGGACTTTGCAGCAACACTGTGCGCAAGCATCACGGCGTACTCCACAACGCTCTGGAGCACGCCCGTCGGCAGGAGCTGGTGGTGCGTAACACGGCAGACCACGCCGTATTGCCCACCTCCACCAATCCCACCCACCACTACTATGATTCGGAGACCATGTCCAAGCTCTTTGCTCTCCTGGCGGGGACCTCCCTGGAGCCGGTGGTCAAGCTGGCGGGGTATCTCGGCCTGCGCCGCAGCGAGATCTGCGGCCTGAAGTGGAGCCATGTGGACCGGGAAAACCGGGTGATAACCGTAGCCGAAACCCGGACCGCCGTCAACGGGCGGAGCGTAGACAAGGGCACAAAAAATCGCTCATCCGTCCGCCGCCTGGGCTACCAGGGACTGGCAGACTTGGAGGAGCTGATGGAACGGCTGTGGAAACAGCGGCTGACAGAAATGGCCCGCATGGGCGAGGGCTACTCAGATCAGGGGTTTGTCATCTGCCACAGCGGCGGGCAGCCCTATCAGGCGGACTATCTCAGCAACCGGCTTCAGCGGGTGCTGAAGAAGACGGACCTGCCCTATGTCACGCTCCATGGCCTGCGCCACAGCTTTGCCAGCATCGCCCATAGCCGCAACGTCCCCCTCTTCGGCATCAGCAAGGCCCTGGGCCACAGCAGCACCGCGACCACGACAAAGGTCTATATGCATCTCTTTGACGACACCCACCTGTCTGTCGTCCAGGAGGTCGGCCGAGCCATCGGCGAGACGAAGTGAAGATAAGAAGGGCGCCAAAAATATCAGCGAAAAAGAACAGTTTTTGTCTGAGAGATCAACGTGGGCCTGCTATCGACCATCTCCTTGTGTCCTATAAAATTCCAAGTCTGACAGCCCCCAGAAATCAGGTGACTTTTTCCGCACTGTCATGTATAATAGCAGCAAATCCCTCTGCGGCATAAGCGGGATTATTTTAAAAATGGATACGCCTGCCCCGCCGCCAGGGTGGGGCAGGGGCAGGGAGGACGCCTATGACCGAGCAGATCAAACAGGAGGCGCAGACGCTTGCGCCGCTTCTCCAAAGCATCTTCCAGACGCTTCACCAGGAGCCGGAGCTGGGCAACCAGGAGCATCACACTGCCGCCCTTATCCGCCGGCAGCTGGACGAGTGGGGGATTCCCTACTCCCCCTGTGCCGGGACCGGGACTGTCGCCGTCATCCAGGGTGGGCGGCCCGGTAAGACCATCGGTTTCCGGGCGGATATGGACGCGCTCCCCATCACAGAGGGAACCGGGTTGCCCTATGCCTCCCAAAAACCGGGCGTCATGCACGCCTGCGGCCATGATTTCCACACCACCGCCCTGCTTGGCGCGGCCGCGCTGCTGGTGCGTCGGGCGGCAGAGATGCCGGGAACCGTCAAGCTCTTCTTCCAGCCGGACGAAGAGGGGGACGGCGGCGCGGCCCGGATGATCGCGGAGGGTTGTATGGAATCCCCCCATGTAGACGCGGCCCTGTGCTGCCATGTGGAGAGCGGAATCCCTACCGGGACAGTTGCTGTCCGCACCGGCCCCATCTGCGCCGCGTCAAACCCCTTTTCTGTCAAGCTGCGGGGCCGCGGCACCCATGGGGCCAAGCCTCATCTGGGGGCGGACGTGATCGTGGCGGGGGCGCAGATCGTCACCGCGCTGCAAACCATCTCCAGCCGCCGCACATCCCCCACCGAGCCGGTGGTGGTGACAGTGGGGAGTTTCCACAGCGGTGCGGCGGGCAACATCCTGCCGGAGGAGGCGGTCTTTACCGGTATCCTGCGCACCATGGGCGGTCCGGCCCGGGAGCGGGTGAAGACGGATTTCCGCGCCATCGTCTCCGGCATCGCCGCCGGGATGGGGGTGGAGGCGGAAATCGAGATTTTCGAGAGCTACCCCGGGTGCCGCAATGACCCGGCCATGACAGAGCTGGTGCGGCAGGCGGCGGGGAAGGTGCTGGGGACGGGGAGCGTGCTGGAGCTGGATGCGCCCTCCCTGGGTACTGACGACTTCGGCTATTTCAGCGACGCAGTCCCCGGCTGCTACTATTACATCGGGGTGGGCTGTGCAGACAAGGGCTTTACCTTCCCCAACCACAACCCCCATTTCGCTGCGGACCCGGACGCCCTCCCGCTGGCGGCGGCGCTCCACGCCCAATCGGCCCTGGACTTTTTAGGAAAGTGAGGGAATGGCCCATGATCTTCCCACCCCAATGTAAGAAGGGCGGCACGGTGCTGCTGACCGCGCTCTCATCGCCGCTGACCGGCGGGCAGTCCATCGCAGACATCGCGGCAGGCGTCGAAGGGCTGGGGTTCCGGGTACAGGTGGGGGAGACCTGCCAAGCGTCCACCGCCCGGGGCTATGCCGCCGCCCCGCCAGAGCTGCGCGCCCGGGAACTACACAACGCCTTTGCCAGCCCGGGGATCGATGCCATTTGGTGCGTCCGGGGCGGCAGCACTGCATGGCAGCTCCTGCCGCTGCTGGACAGCGGCCTGATTGCGGCAAACCCCAAGCCCTTTATTGGCTTCAGCGACGTGACCACCCTGCACATGGCCCTCCAGCAGCGGTGCGGGCTGGTTTCCTACCATGGCCCCACCGCGAACCGTGTCCCGGACTGGGGGACAGACCGCTTCTCCTGGCCCGGCCTCCTGTCGGCATTGGAGATGACGGGGGCCCTGCCCATTGAAAACCCGCCTGGCGAGCCGATCCATGTGATCCGGCCGGGGCGTGCCCAGGGGGAGCTGGTGGGCGGGAACCTGTCCCTGGTGGTCCAGAGCCTGGGCACGCCGGACCAGCTGGACGCTGCGGGGCGGATTCTCTATCTGGAGGATGTGGGAGAGGCGGTCTACTCCTTGGAACGGATGCTGGACCAGCTCCGGCGGGCCGGGGTGCTGGGAGCGGCGGCAGGGCTGGTGTTCGGCGCGTTCACCAGCTGCCGCAATGCCTACCGGGAGGGCTTCGGCCCGGAGGAGCTCCTGCGGGAGCTGTTCCGGGACTGGCCTGCGCCGGTGGTATACAATCTCCGCTCCGCCCACTGCTCCCCCATGGTGACGCTGCCGCTGGGGGCCGCGTGTACGCTGGACGGCGACATGATCACAGCGTTCCGATAACATGACACCGCCGTGGGCAGGAGCCCACGGCGGTGTCATCAATTTAGCCGGCCTCTGCCAGGGCGGCCCAAAGCCCGTCTGCCAGGGCGGCCAGCTCCTCCATCCCCAGGACCTCCCCCCTCACGGCGGGCGGGAGGCCGCAGCTGGCGATCACATCCGCGATGCGCACCTTGCCCAGCTGCCCAAACACGGACGCAAGGCTGTTTGCCAGGGTTTTTCGCCGCAGGGCGAAGGCGGCGCGGACTGTCTGGAAGAAGAACGCCTCCCCGCAGTCCGGGGAAACGGGCGGCACACTGCGCACCGGGCAGTGTACCACGGCGCTTGTCACCTTGGGCGCGGGCAGAAAACAGGAGGCGGGCACGTCGAAAAGGACCTCCGGCTGGGTGTGGTACTGCATGTATACAGAGAATGCGCCGTAGTCCCCAGTGCCGGGCCGTGCGGCCAGGCGCAGCGCCACCTCCCGCTGGACCATCACCGTGATAGACGCAAAGCGTTTTGCCTCCACCAGAGCCCGCAGCGCAGGAGTGGTGATGTTGTAGGGGAGGTTGGCGCAGGCCAGTGGGACAAGGCCCGGGAACGACTGGTCTACCAGGGCAGGGATGTCCAGCTTGAGAATATCCCCGGGGATGAGGGTGAAGTTGTCCACCCCGGCCATCGTCTCCCCCAGCACCGGCAGCAGGGCGCTGT
>JAAWKB010000069.1 GCA_022797115.1 Oscillospiraceae bacterium | reverse complement strand
TAATGGTGAAGATCTAAAGGAACATAACCCGAAAACCATTGATAAACCAAGACTTTTTAAGGAGACGAAAAGCAATATGAAATTAGGCATTGTAGGTCTGCCCAACGTCGGCAAATCGACCCTGTTCAACGCCATCACCAATGCCGGCGCTGAGAGCGCCAATTATCCCTTCTGCACCATCGACCCCAACGTGGGGATGGTCGCCGTACCGGATGCGCGGCTGGACAAGCTCTCGGAGATGTACCACCCGAAAAAGACGACCCCCGCGGTCATTGAATTCGTGGATATCGCTGGCCTTGTCAAGGGCGCCAGCAGGGGCGAGGGCTTGGGCAACAAGTTCCTTTCCAACATCCGCATGACAGACGCCATTGTCCATGTGGTCCGCTGCTTTGACGACGAGAACGTCATCCATGTGGAGGGCGGCGCTGATCCCCTGCGGGATATCGACATCATCGACCTGGAGCTGATTATGGCCGATGTGGAGATGGTGGAACGCCGGATTGATAAAGCCCAGAAGGCCGCCAAGGGCGACAAAAAATTCCTGCGGGAGGTGGAGGTGTTCCAGGGCCTGCTGGCCTGGCTCAACGACGGCAAGGCCGCCCGGGCCTATGATTGCAGCGAGGACGAGCGGGCATTGATCTCCACCAGCGACCTGCTCACCCTCAAGCCGGTCATCTACGCCGCCAACCTGGATGAGGCCGGCTTCTCCGCCTGCCAGGACACCCCCTATTACCAGCAGGTGGCCGCCCGGGCCCAGGCGGAGGGGGCCCAGGTGATTCCCGTGTGCGCGAAGCTGGAGGCGGAGATCGCTGAGCTTCCGGCAGAGGAAAAATCCATGTTCCTGGAGGACCTGGGCGTGGAGGAAAGCGGCCTGGACCGGCTCATCAAGGCCAGCTATGAGCTGCTTGGCCTCATCTCCTACCTGACCAGCGGCGAGGATGAGTGCCGGGCTTGGACCATCACCCGCGGCACCAAGGCCCCCCAGGCCGCCGGGAAAATCCACACCGATTTTGAGCGGGGCTTTATCCGCGCCGAGGTGATCGCCTACGAGGACCTCATAGCGGTGGGCTCTATGGCTGCCGCCCGGGAGAAGGGCATGATCCGCTCCGAGGGGAAGGAGTACGTGGTCAAGGACGGTGACATCATCCTCTTCCGCTTTAACGTGTAAGGAAGGCCCCTATGACGAAATATCTTCCGAAGGCGCCCGCCGTCTTTGGCTGCCTGCATGGCCTGCGGCGTTTCCTGTTTCCTTTCCCTGCCCGGATGTTGACACCGCTGGAAAAGAGGACGCTATGAGGCGGTTTCCTATCCTGGATGCCTGGCGGAGCTTGGCCATCCTGCTGATGATCGTCTATCATTTCCTATACGATCTATACATTTTCGGCGTACTCTCCGCCAGCCAGCTGTTTTCTACCCCGCTGAATATCCTGGAACGGTTCATCTGCTGCAGCTTCATCCTCCTGTCCGGCGCCTGCGCAAGGTTCTCCCGCAGCAACATGCGCCACGGCATTGTCGTGCTGGTATGCGGCGTGGTGGTAGAACTCGGGGCCATGGTAGGCGGGCAGGTAATCCGCTTCGGCATTTTGCAGTTTTTGGGTATTTCTATGGTACTCTATCATTTCCTGGGGAAGTACCTGCAAAAATGGCGGCCCATCTACTTGGCTGCGGCAAGTATGGCCCTCTATCTTTTCACCGGCTGGTGGACAGCAGCGGCGACGGTCTCCGCAGGCTGGCTCTACCCGCTGGGGTTCACTACTCCCAGCTTTTACAGCGCGGACTACTTCCCCCTGCTGCCCTGGTTCTTCCTGTTTTTGATCGGGACCGTCCTGGGCGGCTGGTGCCTCCAGCATCGGGACAGCCGCCTGCTCAATATGCCCCTGCCCGGGGCGCTCACCTGGCCAGGGCAGCACAGCCTGCTGCTCTATGTCCTGCACCAGCCGGTGCTGTATGGGATCAGTTACTTGATTTGGGGGATGAAGGAATGATGAACTATACCCTGTGCTACCTGGAAAATGAGAAACAGGAATACCTGATGCTCCACCGGGTAAAAAAGAAGAACGATATCAACCACGACAAGTGGATTGGCGTAGGCGGAAAGTTCGAGGAGGGCGAAAGCCCCGAGGACTGCGTTTTGCGGGAAACCCTGGAGGAGACGGGCCTGACGCTGACGGACTACCGTTTCCGTGGGATCGTCACCTTCGACTGCGAGGGGCTGGAGACCCAATACCTCCACCTGTTCACCGCCACCGGCTGGACTGGGGAGATGGCTGAATGCAGCGAGGGGGATTTAGAATGGGTAGAAAAAAAGGCCGTCTACAGCCTGCCCATCTGGGAGGGGGATCGGATCTTTTTCCGGCTCCTGGAGAACCCGGACCAGCCGTTCTTCTCCCTGAAGATGTGCTACGACGCGGACAACCGTCTCACTTACGCAGCCTTAGACGGCCGGGAGCTGCCGCTCAGGGAGAAGCTGTTGGTCTCCGCCTGCCTGCTGGGACAGCCCTGCCGGTATGACGGCGGCAGCAATGCCATCCCGGAGGCGGAGGCGCTTGGGGCGCGTTACGAGCTGATCCCCGTCTGCCCGGAGCAGCTGGGCGGCCTGCCCACGCCCCGTATCCCCGCCGAGCGGGTGGGGGACAAGGTCCTCTCCCGGACCGGGGCGGATGTGACGGCGGCATTCCGCGCCGGGGCGGAGCGGGCTCTGGAGGCGGCTCAGGGGGCCGGCAAAGCCCTGCTCAAGGAGCGCAGCCCCTCCTGCGGCTGTACCTGCATCTATGATGGGAGCTTTACCGGGCAGGTGATCCCCGGCCAGGGTGTGACGGCGGAGCTGCTGGCCCGGCATGGAATCAAGCTCTATGGCGAGAGCCAGGTGGATGAGCTCCTGTAGCCTTGAACCCGGGCATGCTTGCAACATGTCAAATCGCCCTTGGTCGTTCTGTCAGGTATCAAACAAACCCTAATAAAATCCGGAAAAGCTGGCTTGGGAATGGTTTCCCAGGCCAGCTTTTTTCTCCGCTGGAGAGTTCGCAACTTTTTTTCCGTGCATTCCCAGCCATTTTTTGGTAGCTTATTCCTGCAAGGCCGCTATGCTTGTGATTGGGAAACCTTCACTGCGGTGCGCGAGGATGTTCCAAAGCGTATGCCAGCGGACCTGCGGGATGGCAACGCTGAAAAGCGTGGGGTTCGACTCCCCTGAAGAATCGCGGGTTCAAATCCCGCCGTGCGCCGGAAGGCGTATCGCCAAGTGGTTTTGGATATTGCAATTCCGCGCCCCGCGCGGAGCCATCATGAAACTCTGCGCGCTCCCCCCGCCAACGGACGCCGCTGCGGCGTCCTGCGGCAATGGCCGCCCGCCCTGCCTGGCGGAAACCCCGTACCCGCGCGTCCCGGGCCAGAGGCAATGCCTTCCGCCCCTGCCGCGCCGCACGGAATCCGTCAGCCGCGAGGCGTCCATGGGGGAGCGCAAACGCCAATCCAACTCTGACAGGAGGGTGACTGATATGAAAAAGGTAATCATCAACGAGAATGAGCGCGGCCTGCTGTTCCGGAACGGGAAGTATGTGAAGCTGCTGTGCCCTGGGAAGTACCGCCTGTTCGGCGGCAGCCAGGCCGAGGTCCTGCCGATGGATGGGATGCTGGTCCCCTACCAGTGCTCCCTGGACACCCTCCTGGACGACCCGGAGATTGCCGGGCAGGTCTGTGTGGCGGAGGTTGCGGACCAGCAGCTGGCGCTCCACTTTATCGACGGCAATTTTTCCGAGGCCTTAGGCCCAGGGAAATACGCCTTCTGGAGCATCCGGCGGCAGCATAGCTTCCAGTACGTGGACACCTCCACCCCGGATGTGGGCGGCGATGTACCGGCCTACATCTTCCCTTTCCTGCCCAGCGAGTGCTACACGAAGGTGGAGGTAGCCCAGTTCCAGCGTGCGCGGCTGTACTTCGGCCAGCGCCTGGAGCGCATCCTGGAACCGGGTACATACTATTTCTGGAAGACCAGCGTAAAGGTGGAGGTAGGGTTCGTGGACACCCGCCTGACCCAGATGGATATTACCGGCCAGGAGATCCTGACCCAGGACAAGGTGTCCCTGCGTATCAACTTTGTCTGCCACTACCGGATTACCGACTATGTGAAGGTGATCACTGAGATTGACGGCTATGAGGAGCAGCTGCATGTCGCCGCCCAGCTGGCCTTGCGGGAGTATGTCGGCCGCCACAAGCTCGACGAGATCCTGGAAAACAAGGAACAGATCTCCGAGTATACCGTTGGAAAGCTCCAGGAGAAGGGGCCGTCCCTGTACCTGGAGATCACGGACGGCGGTGTCAAGGATATCATCCTGCCTGGGGAGATCCGAGACATCATGAACACGGTCCTGGTTGCCGAAAAGCGCGCCCAGGCCAGCGTCATCACCCGCCGGGAGGAGGTTGCCTCCACCCGCTCCCTGCTCAACACCGCCCGGCTGATGGATGAGAGCCAGACCCTCTACCGCCTCAAGGAATTGGAGTACATTGAGCGCATCTGCGCCAATGTAGGCAGCATCAACCTGAGCGGCTCCGGAGACCTCCTGGCGCAGCTGAGGGAGCTGCTGCGCGGGAAATAAGCGAAACCTGCCGCCAGGATGGGAATTCCCTCTCCTGGCGGCAGGTTTGATGATGCTGTTGGTCACTGCTGCAGCCGGGCCTCGCCCGCGACGCCCTCCAGCTGGAACCGTTTCCTGACCTGTACTTGATAGGCAACAATGAGAAAGGCCATCATCACCACCCAGATCACCGGCTCCGTCATGCAGGTGCCTAAAAACCCGATCCGCGGGATCAGCCACCCTGCGGAGACGATCTTCAGCGCCAACTCGATGCAGCTGGAAATAACAGGCGCAGTCTTTTGCCCCATGGCCTGCATGGAGCTGCGCAGGCAGAGCAGGACGGCCAGGGCGGGCAGGCAGGAGAAGTGGAACCGCAGGCTTAGCACCGCGTTTTGTATGGTCGCCTCGTTGCTGGCACCTGTAGTGAAGCGGACCAGGGCCCCGCCGAACAGCCAGATGACACCGCAGGCGAACACCGCCCAGAGCAGCTCCACTCCAATCACTTTTTTCAGGGTGGACCGGATGCGGTCCACCTTTTTTGCCCCCCAGTTCTGGCCGACAAAGGTGGAATTGGCGACGCCGATGGTGTGCAGCGGCTGCATCATGATCGCGATAATGCGCCTGGACGCAGTGTGGGCGGCAATGTATGTCTCCCCCAGCAGGTTGTTTGCCCGCTGGAAGATCGTGGAGCCCAGGTCCACCACACACAGCATCAGCGCCATGGCGAAGCCGGTGGAGAGCATCTCGGGCAGGATTGGCCCCATCTGACGGAAGTCCTCCTTTGTTGGGAGCATCGTCCGGTAGTTCTTGAAGATGTATATGCCGCACAGAAGGGCGGACACGCCCTGGGCAATGACTGTGGCAATCGCAGCCCCGGCAACGCCCAAACGGAGCCCTATGACCATCACCAGGTCCAGCGAGATGTTGATAAAGCAGGAAATGACCAGGAAATACAGCGGGGAGCGGCTGTTCCCGACCGCCCGCAGGATAGCGGAAAACATATTGTAGCAAATGGTGGCCATCATCCCGGCGCATAGGATGGCAATATAGGTATGCGCCTGGGAGAGGATCGCCTCCGGGGTGTTCATGTACCGCAGTAGCGGGCGCAGGAACAGCAGGGATAAAGCGGTCACTACCGCAGTTACCGTTACATTCAAAGCCGCCATCCCCGCAATGGACCGCTTGAGCCCATCCGCATCCCGTGCGCCGAAGTGCCGGGTGACAACGATGCCATATCCGCTGTTCATGCCGGAGGCGAAATTCACCAGCAGCCCGTACAGGGATGAGGTCGCGCCGACAGCCGCAATGGCCGCATCCCCCATGCTGTGGCCCACTACCATGGTATCTACCATGGTGTAGATTTGCTGAAAGATGTTCCCAATAAACAGGGGGATCGCAAAGCGCAAAATGAGCTGGATTGGATTCCCCTCCGTCATATCCTGAACCCGCATCGCTGGGGCGGGCCTCTCCTTAATCTGCATGATCGATACCTCCGAGAAGTCTGTCTGAGAGCCTCGTCTGCTCTGAAATGCTTGCATGTCAAGCATCTCCAGATTATAGAGAAAAGCGCGGTGGAAGTATTGCACTTTTTTTGGTTCCATTATATAATTATTGTATAAAGAGGTGATAGGATGGACGGAAACACTGTCAGCGAAAAGAAGCTCCGGTATATGGAATTCCTCCGCAGGGAGACCGGGAACCGGCACCATACGGATACGGAGGATATGCAGCAATACGAGCTGCTGCGCACGGGAACCCCTGCGGCCGTGGACGAGGCGGTGCGGATCTTCTCATCCTGCCTGCCCGGAAATATCTCGGACGACCCGGTGCGCAATTACAAATACCGCTTTGTAGCCTGTATCGCCCTGGCAAGCCGCGCCGCCATTGCCGGCGGGATGGAGGCGGAGCGGGCCTACAATATCAGCGACCTGTATATATTAAAGATGGATCAGCTGTCCAGCGTGGAGGAAATCAAATCGCTTCACGCGGAGATGTTTGCCTTCTATACAGATGAAATGGCAAAGCTGGATAAAAAGACGGTGTACTCCAAGCCCATCGTCCTCTGCCTGGATTACATCTATCAGCATCTCCATGAGCCGGTCCGCCTGACCCGGTTGGCGGAATTCACGGGTCTGAACGCCAGCTACCTGTCCACCCTGTTCAAGAAGGAGACCGGCCTGTCCGTATCCGATTATGTCCTGTCAAAGCGGATGGAGGCGGCAAAAAATATGCTGAAATTTTCCACTGACAGCTATGCGGAGATTGCCGTCACCCTGGCGTTCAGCTCCCAGAGCCATTTTACCAGGGTCTTCAAGCAGCAGACCGGGTACACGCCAAAGGCATACCGCAACCAGTTCTTCAGGCGCTGATACTTTCCAGGTTCTGTGGCTGCACCTGCCTGTCAGGGGCGCAGAAAGGACGGGAAACCCATAGGTTTCCCGTCCTTTTTCAGCTGATCGGGCCAGTTTGCCCTTGCGGGGAAAGCTGGTCGACGCACAGGGCGAAGCACTCCTGCTCGGCCGCGAACAGCAGGCCATACTGCGGGGCGTGCTCCTGGAACATCTGGTGGTATTCCCCGGCATCCAGGAACCGGTCCCGCTCCAGCTGGTATGCGCCGGAATCCTGTTCAAAGCAGGCGGCAGCCCGCTGGATCAAGCTCTGGGCGATTTCCCGGATGGCAAAGCAGGCCATGTCGTTCATTGCGTAAAACTCGGTTCCAAACATCAGGCCCGCCGCATGGAGCAGGAGCTGTTCCCCGATGACCAGGACAAAGCGCAGCCCAGTCCCCTGCGGGACGCGGTATGTGAGCTCATAGTACATCGCGTCCCGGATCATATCCTCAGGGGTGTATTTGCCGATGAAGCGGATGCCGCGTCCAAACATCTCCTGCAAGGGGTAAACAATCACCGTGCGGATCACGGACATCTCGTCGCCCGGTTTCAGCGTGGGGAACTCGCTGGAGGCCATCCCGGTGATGGCCCGGTCCTCGATCATGATGTGCCCTGTCAGCCAACCGGTACACACACCGATGAAACGCTGAACCGCTTCAGTGGAAAAATCCGTGGCGTAGAGCTCCCGCTCCAACGAAGGGAGCGTCTCCCGCCGCATCCGGTCGTGCAGCCGCTTGTGGGCCAGATAGCCGGGATAGCCGGTTTCACGCATGTAGGCCTCTTCCTCTGCAAAATGCTTGAGGGCGTAGGCCTTGAAATATTTGATACCCTCCACGCAGGCAAATTTACTCTGGTGCTGTTCGACATAGAGCTCCGTGATTTTCTCTACAATCGTAAAGAGCTTGCGGTGCGCCTGGTCCACGATCTCTACGCCAATCTTGAATCGATCCTGCCAATGGATCTGCTGCATGTTGTGTCCTTCTTTCCTACCTACCGCCCAAGGCATTCCGGGCGGGATAGGGTTATTCGCAGTGGACAGGGATATCTATCCCTTTGACAGCCGGTGCCGCTGGACGGAGACAGGAATCCTCCGCCCCTATGCTGCCGGCTGATATCAGTATATGCGCCGCGATCTGAAGGGCAATTCGAGCGCAGACAGCCCCGGCAGAGCCGGCAGCAGAAAAGCCCCCCTGCGCAGCGGAATCCAACTGCGCAGGGGGGCTTTTCCACAATATAACAGTTTACGCCTCGTCGCCAAAAAATTTCTCATGTACCGCACGGACAGCGGCGGATGCGTCGTTCTCATCGATCAGCACAGAGACGCGAATCTCGCTGGTGTTGATCATCTGGATATTGATATTGGCATCATAGAGGGCCTCGAACATCTTAGCAGCCACCCCCGGGGTGGTCATCATGCCCGCGCCGACAATGGACACCTTGGCAATCTTGTCCTCTACTGTCACATGGTTAAAGTGGAGCACGTCCTTCTGGGCCTCCAGGACCTGCACCGCCTCATCCACATCGGCCCGGGGCAGGGTGAAGCTGATATCCTTGCTCTCATCTCTGCCAATGGACTGGATAATCGCGTCTACGTTGATGTTGGCTTTGCCAAGCAGGGAGAAGATATGGAACGCCACGCCGGGGCTATGCTCCAGACCCACTACGGCGATCCGCGCAATACTGGTATCCTTCGCCACGCCGGCAATATTGGTTTTCTCCATTTTAACGACCTCCTTGACTTTCGTGCCAGGCTTACGCTCCATGCTGGACACGACTTCCATATTCACATGATATTTCTTTGCCAGCTCTACGCTGCGGTTGTGCAGGACCTGGGCCCCCTGGCTTGCCAGCTCCAGCATCTCGTCATAGGTGATCTCCAGGAGCTTTTTCGCGTTTGGGACAATACGGGGGTCGGTGGTGTATACGCCGTCTACATCGGTGTAAATCTGGCACAGGTCCGCATGGAAGGCGGCGGCCAGCGCCACGGCGCTGGTGTCGGACCCGCCGCGGCCCAGCGTGGTCACATCGCCCACCCGGTTGACCCCCTGGAACCCCGCCACCAGGACAATCTTGTTCTTGTCCAGCTCCCGCTGGATGCGCTCGGGGTTGATCTTCTTGATCCGCGCGTCACTGTAGGTACTGCTGGTGTGGATACCCACCTGCCAGGCAGCCAGGCTTACCACCGGGAGCCCCATCCCCTCCAGCGCCATGGCGCACAGGGCGATGGAGATCTGCTCACCGGTGCTCAGGAGCATATCCATCTCCCGCTTGGAGGCGTGGGGGTTGATCTCCTTTGCCTTTTCAATGAGGTCGTCGGTGGTGTCCCCCTGGGCGGACAGGACCACCAGCACCTGGTTACCGGCTCTATAAGTATCAGCGATAATCCCCGCTACATTCTGGATGCGCTGGGCATCCCGGACGGAGCTGCCGCCGAATTTCTGTACAATCAGCTTCATGTGGGTTACTCCCCTCTCTGGAAAATGTCTGGGACAAGGGAAGGCTGGTTCTGCCGGCACTTCCCTCTATAGTATAGTCCCAAGGGACCGGTTTGGTTATCGCAGGACAGGCAGCAGGGTATCCGCCCCCACCCGTCTGGCCAGGGCCTTCGCCTCCGCGCCCGGCACGGGCCCGACGATGACCGCCTTGCCGCTGAGCACCTCACAGCCTGCCGGCGGGGTGAGCTCACCCCGCAGATACCAGTACAGCGGCAGCTCGGTCTCCAGCTGGATCAGCTCCGCTGGCTGGCTCCACCCCAGCTCCCGGCGCTTGGCGCGGTGCTCCAGGGCGTCCATGATATCTCCCACGACTGCGGAGGCGGTGGGCAGATCCCCTGCCCCACGGCCGTAGAACATGACGTCGCCCACGGCGTTGCCCCGGATCATAATCGCGTTGAACACGTCGTCCACTGTGGCGATCGGGCAGGACTCCGACACCAGATGGGGGGCCACAAAGGCCGTCTGGCGACCGTCGGCCAGCTTCATGGCCCGGCCCAGCAGCTTGATGCGGTAGCCTGCGCCGCTGGCGATGGCCACATCCTGGAGGTCGATAGCGGTAATGCCCTGGGTGCTGATGTCGCTGGGCAGTACCTCCCTGCCCCAGGCCAGATCGGAGAGGATGCAGATTTTCCGCCCCGCGTCCAGGCCCTCCACGTCGGCAGCGGGGTTGGCCTCGGCATAGCCCTTGGCCTGGGCCTCCTTGAGGGCCTCGTCAAAGGGGATGCCCCCCTTGACCATACGGGTGAGGATATAGTTGGTTGTGCCGTTGAGGATGCCCACAACCTCCTGAATCTGGTTGCCCGCCAGGCACTGGAACAGGGGCCGCAGCACGGGAATCCCGCCGCCTACGCTGGCCTCAAAGAGATAGTTGACATTCTTCTCCCTGGCAATCGCCAGCAGTTCCTTGCCGTGGGTGGCTACCAGCTCTTTGTTGGATGTGACCACATGTTTCCCCGCCAGCAGGGCCCGGCGGGTGAAGTCCAGGGCCACCTTGGCCCCGCCGATGGACTCCACCACCACATCCAGGCCGGGGTCGTTCTCCAGAATAGAAAAATCCTTGACCGCCACACCAGCATAGGGTGTGCCGGATAAGTCGCGCACGTCCAGAATATACTTGAGCTGGAGGGGCTCCCCCAGCTTCCCGGCAATGGCCGCGCCGTTCATGCGCAGGACCTCCGCCACGCCGCTTCCCACCGTGCCAAATCCCATGATTGCGAAATTTGCCATAACAGTGCTCTCCTTTTCTTATTGTAGCGGCTTACAGCCGGTCAGGCCGCCAGGATTTCAAATTTCACCACGCCATCCAGCGCCGACACCCGGGCCACCAGCTCCTCCAGGCTCAACTCCATGTCCGACGTCTCCGCCGAAATGGTCACTGCGGCGCAGCCGTTGGTTGGGATGGACTGGTTGATGGTCAGTATATTCGCACCGCTCCCGGCAAAAATAGACAGGACATTGCTCAGCACGCCGGGGTTGTCCTTGAGCATGATGTAAAAGGTAATGATGTGGCCGGTTTTCATATTGTTGAAGGGCTGCACGGCGTCTTTATATTTATAAAATGCGCTGCGGCTGATACCCACCTGCCTTGTGGCGGCGCCCACGGTGTCCGCCTCGCCGGTCTGCATCATCCGCTTGGCCTCCGCCACCTTGACGAAGATCTCCGGCAGCGCTTCGGCGGCCACGATGTAGTATTTTGTCTTAACGCCCATGATGTATCCCCCTTGCGGTCACATGTCTTTATTCTGAGTTATTGTACCACAACTTGGACTGAGTTACAACCGCAAAAGCATTGGAAATATCACCAAACTTTTGGTGTGTGAAAAAATAAAAGAGGTGCATTTTGTCTATATGTCGCAGTTAAGTGTCTTTTTACAGAGGACAATCACCGGCGTGCTCTGGCTGGTGGGCGCTGTTATCTTTTTCCGGTGGCTGCTGGGGCCGTTAATGCCCTTCCTGCTGGCCCTGGCCCTCAGTGCAATGGCGGAGCCCCTGGTGCAGCGGGTGCGCCGGCATTTAAAGGTGCGCCGGAGCTTTGCCGCCGCCCTGGTGACGACCTTCTTCCTGTTGGTGCTGGGGGGCGGCGCGGGGCTGGTGCTGGGACGGCTGGTATTGGAGCTGCGCCAGTGGTCAGCCCGGCTGCCGGAGGCCATTGCCGGGTTCCCGGCAGTCTGGAACGGCCTGATTGACCGTGTGGAGGACTGGTACGCCTCCAGCCCCGCTTTCCTGCGCTCCGCCCTGGACGCGCTGGCGGAGCAGCTGATGGAGGACGGCCCCTCCCTGGCTGGGGATGTGGGGGGATGGCTGATGGGCGCGGCGTCCTCCCTGCTGGCGGCTTTGCCGGACGCGGGGCTGTTCCTGATGACGACTGTACTGGCTGTTTACTTTACAAGCCTCAGCTATCCGGCCATCCTGGCCTTCCTCAAGCGGCAGCTGCCCACCGCCTGGCAGGCCAAGTGCAGGGATGCGGCCAACTGCTTCCGCTCCACCATTCTCAAGTGGCTGCGGGCGGAGTGCCTGCTCCTGCTGGCAACCTTTGTGCTCCTGCTGATTGGCTTCCTCTGGATGAGGCTGGACTATGCACTGCTGGCGGCGGCATTCACCGCCCTGGTGGACGCCCTGCCGGTACTAGGGACAGGGACTGTATTGGTGCCGTGGGCGCTGGGCTGCATGCTGCTGGGGGATACCGGGCGCGGCCTGGCTCTGCTGACGCTGTATGCGGTGGGCTTGATTGTCCACACGCTGCTGGAGCCCCGCCTGCTGGCAGGCCAGGTGGATCTGCCGCCGATCACCGCGCTGCTGGCGATGTACCTGGGATTCCATTTCCTGGGCGTGGGCGGGATGATCCTGCTGCCGCTGTGTATGCTGCTGCTCAAGCAGTTCCAGGATGCCGGGGTGGTGAAGCTGTGGCGTTGAATGAACTGCCTGAGATGAATTCCCAATCCCACACGCAGTATGGCCCCCATTGATACGGCTTCTGACGTCCAAAGCGGTCAAAAAAAGAAAGAGGTAGAAGACTTGCGCTGCAAGGCTTTTACCTCTTTTTCAGCTGATACGCAGGATATCCGGCGGCCATGCCTGTTTTGAAAGCTATGCCGCCTCTACACCAGCAGGCCAACGCCAAACCCCAGCAGCGCGCCCATCAGCACCTGGAGGGGCGTGTGGCCCATGACCTCCCGGAGGTTTTCCGCAAAGTCCTCTGCCGTCAGCCGCTCCACATGCTCCAGCAGCTGGTTGACCAGACGGGCCGTGTCCCCGGCGCTGCGGCGGACATTGCACGCATCGTACATCACGATTGCGGATAGGATGACAGACAGGGCGAACAGGGGGCCTTCAAAGCCGTACAACCGCCCAATGGCGGTGGTGCAGGCCAGGACCAAGGCGGAGTGGCTGCTGGGCATCCCGCCGCTGCTGAAGAAGCGGCGCAGATCCAGCTTTCGCAGCAAAACCACGTCCAGAACCACCTTTATGAGCTGGGCCAGAAACCAGGCCAGCAGGCCACAGTCGATGATGGGATTGCAGGTGAGGATGCCAAAGGCCATCGTCACTTCCTCCTATCCGCCAGCTGGACGGCCAGCTCCAGCAGGAACGCATTATGCGGGAACGAGGCCACCGCAGCTTTTGCCGCCGCCGTCTCCTGCTCCACCAGATCTGCGCAGCCGTCCAGACCCAGCAGGTCTACAAACGTCCGCTTTCCTTCCGCCCTGTCCGAGCCGACGGGCTTGCCAAATTCATCCTGGTCGGCGATTACGTCCAACATGTCATCCCGGATCTGGAACGCCAGGCCGATATGCCCGGCGTAGGCCGCCGCCTGCTGCCGTGCCTCCTGGGAGGCGTTGGCGGCAATGCACCCCAAGGCTGCCGCCGCGCCCAGCAGGGCCCCGGTTTTCAGGCTGCACAGCTGCCGCAGCCCCTCCGTACCGTCAGAGAGCTGGTATACATCCAACACCTGACCGGCTACCATACCATCCGCGCCGCAGGCCGCGGCCAGGGCCCCCACGATGAAGGGAGCCG
>JAAWKB010000004.1 GCA_022797115.1 Oscillospiraceae bacterium | reverse complement strand
ACTGCTCACGGCTGTCCTTATACTTGTGGACGGCGCGAAGGATGGTGACGACCTCCTTCTTGGTGGGCAGGGGGATGGGGCCGGAGACAGAAGCGCCCGTGCGCTTGGCGGTCTCGACGATCTTATAAGCGGACTGGTCGATGACCTGGTGGTCGTAAGCCTTCAGGCGGATGCGGATCGTTTCTTTTGCCATTGCTAGTTCCTCCATAACGTTGTACAAAGTAGCGTCAAGTCGTCCCTTACTCTGTACGGCGAGAAAAGTTCTTCCCACATATCCATGCGTATCATTCCAACTCATAGAAAATACCGGCGCAAAAAGGCCGGTATTGTCCATGGCGCAGCGATCTACGCTGCGGAAAGACATTCTCAGCCGCCCGATTATCGGACATACTCCGCGGAAGTTACCGGCTCTCGCCGCAATCTCCCGCATCATCGCAGTACTATGCGGGCATTTAAAGATCCCGCACAAGCTTTTTCAGTATACCGTAGGGGGCAAAGATTGTCAATAGAAATTTCTCTATTTTTCATAAATTTTTGAAATATTTTTTGGATGAGCCGACATGTATCCTAATCAGGCAATCCTTTCTCAAAGCTCATATCATCCCCTGTATGATCAAAGTCATCAATCCAGTACAGGGTCCCGTCATCCTCCAAGTAGACCATTCCGGTCACTTCTTCCCGCTCCGGTATGGGAGTCCGGTCAATTGTCCCATCCGCTTTGACAACGTCCTCATATTTTGTGCCGGTGTAAGCGACGCCTCCCCAGGTTTTGTCGTAGCTCCCAACCGCCTGCCAGATCACATCGCCCTGGGACGCGCCGGCCCAGACGATCTCAAGCGTATAGCTGTCCCCATCCCCTCTGGCGATGTCCATATAATATTGTGGGCTCTCAACAGCCTGCCATCTCCCGGAGAACGCATCATCCTCCGGCGTGGGGTCCGGCTCCGCAGAGGACTCCGGCCCTTCTGCCTGAGAGGGGGCCGCAGATGCTCCCTCCTGAACTTCCTGCCGGGCGTCCTCCTGTTCCAGCGGTCCCGTTTTCTGAGCCTCCCCCTGATTTCCGGCACATCCTGACAGCACCATGCAGAGAATCGCAAAACAGCATACCAAACGTTCTTTCATTGTTTTCTCTCCTTGTCTTTTTTGATGTTTTCTTTTTCTCCATACCGGACCAGTCCAAATACCAATTCCCGTTCCGGCGGATCAGGCATTCAGCCAAGTATGTTGAAGGGCCTTCGCTCATATAGTCGCAAAAAATAGCCGGAGGTTTTGATTACTATAAAATATTTTTTCATCAGCGCCAGCCTGGCCTTGGATCTTGCCGCAGGGCAAAAAATGTGGGAATATTCCCTATATTTCACAACTTTTTAACGCCGCCGGTAGTAATCCAAACCGCAGAGATTGGGGCCGGGCCATGGGGCCTCTCAGGAAAAATCAACAAATTTCACTAAAATAATCAAAGGTTTGCTTGACAAAACGTGCAAAATCCGATATAGTGTACTTGTGTAGTTGTGAACCCAATAATGGTTCCCAGGAGGGAAACAGAAAAAATAGCTCTCTGAGCTATTTTTTTGTTCACAAAGGAAAAACTAAATGAGTTGAACCGTCAAGGGAAGGAGGTCCCCATGAATCAAGACGTAGTCATCATTGGCGCAGGCCCCGCCGGTATCTTCACCGCACTGGAGATGCTGAAAAAGGGGAGCAGGAAAAAAATCCTGATTGTGGAGAAGGGCCGCGCTGTGGAGGACCGCCGCTGCCCCAAGGGCAAGACCGGCCAGTGCGTGAACTGCAAGCCCTATTGCCATATCACCACGGGCTTTTCCGGTGCAGGCGCGTTTTCCGACGGCAAGCTGTCCCTGAGCTGCGAGGTGGGCGGGGATCTGCCCAACCTGGTGGGGGCGGACCTGATCCAGGAGACCATCCATTATACGGACCAGATCTACCTGGAATTCGGCGCGGATTCCCATATTGAGGGCCTGGGCAACACGGATGAGGTCAAGGCCATCCGCAAGCGGGCCATCCAGGCGGGGCTGCGGCTGGTGGACTGCCCCATCCGCCACCTGGGCACGGAGAAGGCCCAGGACCTGTACTACGCCATTGAGCAGTACCTGCTCCAGAACGGCGTGGAGCTGCTGTTCGGCTATGAGTGTACCAACCTGCTGCTGGAGGGGGACGTCTGCCGTGGCGTCTGCGTGACCAATGGGCGGGAGGAACGGGAGATCTTAGCCGCCTGCACAGTCATCGCCACCGGCCGCCGGGGGGCGGACTGGCTGGAGAGCCTGTGCGCGGAGCACAACATCGCCCACCAGCCTGGCACGGTGGATATCGGCGTGCGGGTGGAGGTGCGCAACGAGGTGATGGAGACGGTCAACCGGGTGCTCTACGAGTCGAAGCTGGTGGGGTATCCCAAGCCGTTCAAGAACAAGGTCCGCACCTTCTGCCAGAACCCTGGCGGCTTTGTCAGCCAGGAGAACTACGACAACGACCTGGCCGTGGTCAACGGCCATAGCTATAAGGAGCTGAAAAGCGACAATACGAACCTCGCCATCCTGTGCAGCCACAACTTTTCCCATCCCTTCAACCAGCCCATCGCCTACGCCCAGCGGGTGGGCGAGCTGACCAACATGCTGGGCGCGGGCCACATCATGGTGCAGCGGTTTGGGGACATCCTGGACGGCAAGCGCACATGGCAGAAGGAGCTGGCTTTCTCCAACGTGCGCCCCACCCTGCCGGACGCGGTGGCCGGGGATATCACAGCCGCCATGCCCTACCGGGCCATGACCAACATCATCCACTTCATCCAGGCCATGGACCAGGTAGTGCCCGGCTTCGCCTCTACGGAGACGCTGCTGTATTCCCCGGAGCTGAAATTCTACTCCAACCGGGTGAAGATGGACGAGGAACTGAACACCAATATAACGGGGCTCTACTGCCTGGGCGACTCCAGCGGGTGGACCCGTGGGCTGATGATGGCCTCCGTCATGGGCGTGCTCATGGGCCGCAGGCTGGCGGAGGACTGATCCCCTTTCTATTAAGAGGACAGCGCTCCCGCAGCAGAATCCCCGGCCCCAGGGCCGGCAGAGGGAAATCTTACACGACTGTAAGGTTTCCCTCTTTTTTGTAAGCTAAATCGATGGCACGCCCACATTTTTTACGGTATACTAGCCTCACAAACAACCCGAGGAGGTACTTGAGATATGCCAATCCTGCAAGTCAGTGATTTAAAGAAGACCTATACCACCCGCTTTGGGGGCCAGCAGGTCCATGCCCTCACCAACGTCAATTTCTCTGTGGAACCCGGCGAGTACGTGGCCATCATGGGCGAGTCCGGCAGCGGCAAGACCACCCTGCTGAACATCCTGGCCGCCCTGGATAAGCCCACCAGCGGCGACGTCCTGCTGGACGGGCGGAGCGTCGTATCCGTCAAGGAGCGGGAGATCGCCGCCTTCCGCCGGGACCACCTGGGCTTTGTCTTCCAGGACTTCAACCTGCTGGACACCTTTTCCATCCAGGACAACATCCTCCTGCCCCTGGTCCTGGCCGGGACGGGCTATCCGGAGATGGAAAAACGCCTGCTCCCCCTGGCCCGGCGGCTGGGCATCGACGGACTGCTGAAAAAGTACCCCTACGAGGTCTCCGGCGGCCAGAAGCAGCGCACGGCGGTGGCCCGGGCCCTCATCACGGAGCCCCGCATCGTCCTGGCTGACGAGCCCACCGGCGCACTGGACAGCAAGGCCACCGACAGCCTGCTGAAGCTGTTCGACCAGGTGAACGCCGAGGGGCAGACCATCCTCATGGTCACTCACTCCACCAAGGCCGCCAGCCACGCCAAACGGGTGCTGTTCATCCGGGACGGCGAGGTCTTCCACCAGATTTACCGGGGTGTGAGCACCTCCGAGGAGATGTACCAGAAGATCTCCGACACCCTGACCCTGCTGGCCGCGGGAGGTGAGGAGGATGCGTAACATGAGCCTTTTCCCCAAGCTGGCCCTCCAGAGCATCCGGAACAACCGGTAGTTCTACCTGCCCTACGTCCTGGCGCTGCTGGGGGACGTGGCGGCCATCTACATCATGTCCGCCCTGTCCCACGACCCCGGCGTCGTCAATATGACCCCAGGCCGGGGGAACGCCTACATGTACGTGCAGACCTTCATGGCCATCGGCATGGTCATCGCCTACCTGTTTTCCGCCATCTTTGTGAGCTATATCAACGGTTTCCTCATCAAGCAGCGGAAAAAGGAGCTGGGGCTCTATAACATCCTGGGTATGGGCAAGCGGCATATCGCCCTGGTGCTGGTGTTTGAGACGCTGTATATCGGCACGGCCGGCATCTTGGGCGGGCTGGCAGTGGGCCTGCTGCTCCACAAGCTGGTGAGCCTGTGCCTGCATCAGGTGCTGGGGATTCCCATCCCGCTGGGCTTCTATTTCTACTGGGAGGGCATGGTGTGGACGGCGATGCTGTTCGCAGCCCTGCTGCTGGCGGTGCTGCTGGGCAACCTCAATAAGGTGCGCGTCTCCAAGCCCATCGAGCTCCTCCACGGCGGCCATGTGGGCGAGCGTGAACCCAAGACCCGCTGGCTGCTGACCCTGCTGGGCATCCTCACCCTGGGGGCCGGGTACTATATCGCCATCGCAACCCGGACCGGCGTGGAGGCCATCGGGACCTACTTTGTCGCCGTATTCCTGGTCATCATTGGCACCTACTGCCTCTTTACCGCAGTGAGCATCTTCCTGCTGAAGGCCCTGCGGCGGAACAAACGCTTCTACTACCGCACCAGCCACTTCATCGGCGTGAGCGGGATGCTCTACCGCATGAAGCAGAACGCCATGGGCCTGGCCAACATCTGCATCCTGTGTACCATGGTGATGGTCATGCTCTCCGGCACCCTCTCCCTGTACCTGGGGACAGAGGATGTCATCCGGGAGCAGTATCCAGGGGACGTCAATGTCCGGGTGCGCTACAGCCCTGCCGGGGAGGGGGAGGAACCCTTCCAGCCGGAGGCCATGCTGGCGCTGCAAACCGGCTTTATCGAGAGCCAGGGGGTGTCTGTCACAAACGCCCGCACCCGCTATGAACTGGGCTTCGGCGCCGGGCAGCTCCCCGACGGCAGCTACACTACGGACCGCTTTTCCGAGGACGCGGTGGGGAGTATCGTCAGCATCACCTGCATCACAGCGGAGAGCTATACCGCCTCCACCGGCAAAGAGCTGGCCCTACAGCCCGGTGAGGCCGCCGTCTACGGCTTTTCGGGCGACGAGCTGACCATCCGCTGGGTGCTGCCAGACGGGGGCGGAGAGATGGGCCAGTCCACCTTCCGCATCGCCCACACCCTCAAGGAGAACCCCTGCTACAGCCCTATGATTACCCAGATGGTCACGCTTGTCCTGTCCAGCGAGGCAGAGGTCAACGAGCTGTGGGCCTTACAGAATGCGGCCTACAGTACCAGCCCATCCCAGATGGTTTGGTATGCCCATCTGGATCTGGACTGCGATACAGAGACGCTGGAAGCCCTGCGCACGCACTACGAGGATGCCATTGAGGACAGCCATTTCTACGACGGTACCGGCACCTGGAGCACCAGCCAGTGGGAGCTGCGCTTTGAGGGGGCGGCGGAGATCTACGGCCTGGCGGGCGGATTCCTGTTTTTGGGTATCTTCCTGGGCTTCATCTTCCTGCTGGCGACAGTGCTGATTATCTACTACAAGCAGATCTCTGAGGGCTACGAGGACAAGGCCCGTTTTGAAATCATGCAGAAGGTGGGCCTCAGCCGGAGCGAGGTAAAGGCATCCATCCACAGCCAGATTTTGATGGTGTTCTTCCTGCCCATCGCGGTGGCCGCTGTCCACATCCTCTTTGACTTTAACATGGTGGAGAAGCTGCTGACCCTGTTCTACCTCCACAATACGACCCTGACTGCCCTATGCACCCTGGGTACCGTGCTGGTGTTCTTCCTGGCCTACGGCGTGGTATACCTGCTGACGGCCCGGACCTACTACAAGATCGTAGAGCGGTGATCCGGCAGGCGCAGGCTCCCCTTCTTTTCTTTGTGAACAAAGAAAAGAAGCAAAAGTAAAACCCTTCACCGCCAAACTGCGTTTGGCGGCATGGCGAAAGGGATACGTCCCTCCATTTCAAGTTCGTTTTGACTCGTTATTCATCAAAAAAGCTGGTTGTCAAGAAAGGAGTACCCTATGGACCGCGTAGATGTGACATTGGTTTTGGGGATGCTGTGCCTGATCGCAGGCACACTGCTGGTCGGCTTCAGCAGGCCGATGTGGTGGGCGTTCCACCAGCGCCGGCCCGACGGCGGGCGGGATCTGCCCCGCCGGTATGAATGGTATCTGCGCGTGCCGGGCATCGCGCTGCTGCTGGCGGCGGCATGGGTGGTCTGCATGAGCATGACCAACGCATTTGTATTCCAATAGAGCGGCAGGCCCCCGGCGCTGATGCGCCGGGGGCTTTAAATATCGGCCTATTGCAGCGCACCGTCCACCATACGGTAGACCAGGTCTGATGCCTCCGCAACCGCCGGGTCGTGGGTGACGATCACCACGCAGTAGCCCTCCTCATGGGCCAGCCGGGTGAGCAGCTCCACTACATTCCGGCTGTTCTCCCCATCCAGGTTGCCGGTGGGCTCGTCCGCCAGCAGCACCCCCGCCCCGGTTGCCAGGGAACGGGCGATGGCCACCCGCTGCTGCTCCCCACCGGAGAGGTTGGCGGGGAACCGGTGGAACTTCTCCGCCTCAATGCCCACACTCTCCAGCAGGGCCCCCGCCCGCTCCCGGGCTGCCTTGACCGGCACGCCCCCCAGCTCCATGGGGTAGCACACGTTCTCCAGCACCGTCAACAGCGGGAAGAGCTGGAACGCCTGGAAAATGACCGAAACATCCTTGCGGCGGTAGGCGTCCAGATCCATCCCCGCCAGATCCGCCTCCCCCAGCAGTACCCGCCCGCCAGAGGGCCGGTCCAGCCCTGCCATAATGGACAGCAGGGTGGTCTTGCCGCTGCCGGAAGGTCCCACTACGGCGGAGACCGTCCCCGGCCGGAAAGCGCAGTTGATATTTTCCAGCGCCATCCGGCCTGCGTTCTTGTACTGGTAGCAGATGTTCTCAAGCTTGAGTTCACGCATAGCAGAATCCTCCCTCTATTCCCGCACTTGCAGCAATTCCAGCGGGTTCCGGCTGGTCACGCCCACCGCGCTGGCCCCCGCGCCAACGATAGCCGCGAGCAGGTACAGTACCGCGCACAGCACGCTGGCCCCCACGAGGCTTGCCAGCAGCTCCGGCCTTGTCCGGCCCATGTAGGCCAGTACGCCCAGCAGCCCCAGCAGCAATCCCGCCAGGCTGGTGAACACATTCTGCATCGCCAGCATGGCCCGGCTGTGCAGCTTACTTGTCCCCAGCACCCGCAAGATCGCCGCCTCCCTGGCGGAGGTCATCACAAACAGCACCGCCAGCCCCGCCGCTGCCAGCAGCGACAGCGTCAGCGTCACCGGATAGAGCACCTCCATCAGCTCAATGCTGTTCTCCAGAGGGGCCACCGCCAGACGCAGCTCTTCATCCCAGATCACCGCCCGCAGGGACACCATCCCCCGCTGGGCCGCCGCCGCGCTGGCCAGAACATCGTGGAACCGCTCCAGCTCCCGGTTCAGGGAGGGGTCCAGCGTAACATGGACCTTTGTATAGGTAGCCATCCGGTTGCCGCAGACCGACTGGTATGCGCTGAGGGGCAGGAGGATGGGGTCTGTCTCGCCGGTCTCCCCGGCCACAGCGCCCTCATAGTATCCCGCCACCTGGCAGACCTGAAAGCTCTTGCAGACAAACCCGATGGCGTGTTCCGCATTGCGGCCATACTCGTCATAGACTGCCTTGGGCAGCACCAACGGGAACCGCTGATCGTCTCCAGACCAGTCCTTGGCAAACAAGCTCCCGTCCCAGCCGTCCAGATATGTGATGGTCACACCGCCGCCGCTGCCCATCGGGGAGAGGAAAACCGACTCGTCGTCAAAGGCGCGGACCGTCTTTTTGATCTGTACATCATCGGTGATATACTGTGCGCCGCCCCCTTCCAAGGTGGGGGCGTATTTTACCACCGCGCCATTTGTGGAGCCCTCCAGGTAGGCGCGGGTCACGCAGCCGGAGTCCATGAGCTGGTCGAGTACATCCTGGCGCAGGAAACCGCCGCCCTGGATCGCCTGGTTGGAGAGCTCCAATACCAGCTCCGCCTCTACCTCGGTGTGCCCATAGAGCCAGTCAATCTTCTCCCTGCTGCCCAGAATGGAGAACTGGATCGCCGCCAGCCCCACGGTAAACCCCGCTGCCAGCAGGATGGACAGCACCGATTTTGCTCTTGAGCGCACCATATACCGCCAGACAAACCGCAGTATGTGGGCCACGCCACGGTCCGGCGCAGGTGCGGGTGCATCCGCCACCCGGCGGATGGGCGCAGCGGACAGTACCGGCTGCACGCTGGGGGCCGCCGAGCCGGGGACGGCGCTCCCACGCGCCCGCTTCACCGCCGCGCCGCCCTGGAGCAGCTCCAGCGGCGGCTGGGATGAGAGGATCCCTGCGCCGCCCAGCGCAGCCGCCAGCAGCAGGACAAGCGCAGCCGCCCACAGTGCGGCCAGCCAGTACGCGGGCAGCGCAGCCTGCCCGCCGTCCCCAAAGGTATCCAATGCCTGCAAAATCTCTCCAGAGTGATCCATGGTATACCGCCAGCCCAGTGTGCCGCCGCAGGCAATGCCCGCCGCGCCCAGCAGCAGGAGGGGGCAGGCCGCCTGCCAGGCGCACCGCCGCAGCGGTACGCCCACCGCCCGGGCAATGGCGATCTCCTTCCTGCGCATCCGGAAGTAGGCCAGAGCCGCCAGGACCATTGCCGCCACCAGGACGGCGGAGAAAATGGCCGCATTGTAGAGGGAGGCGCGCTCCATCGGCCGTGCGGTTGCCTGGAATGCCTCCCAGCCATTTTCCAGGATCTCCACCTGGACCCCCAGGGCAGCCAGATCCTCCCGGGCCCCGGCCAGGAACCGGGCCTCCTCGTCGGGGCTGGTCAGGACAAAGCTGACCGAGCCCGGCGCGGGCAGGGGGACAGACAGCTCGATGTTCTCCGCCAGCAGCTCCAGCCGCTGGGTCTCCACCGCGTCAAGGGTCTCCGGCGTGGTCATAGCGAAGCCCTCCGGTACGGCGGATGCGGGGACATAGGCAAAGTTGCTGGTCACTGTGCGCTGGTACTTATCCCCGTAATCGTAGATGCCCACGATCTCATAGGTGTCCGCAGCGGTTTGCACCTGGCCGGGGCTGGCATACAGATGCCGCGTGTCCGCCATGGAGTTGCCCGGGAAAGCGCCGATGGCACAGATCTCCATAGGCCGGCGGAAATGAAATTGGTCTGTGGTGATGGGATTGGGGCGGAAATAGCCGAAGGTGGAGGGGATATCCCGCAATGTGAGCGTGAGCTGATCCCCTACCTCCAGCCCCCGCAGGGAGGCCAGGACCTGGCTGATGACGCAGGCCCGGCTGCCCGCCGCGTCGTCCTGTCTGTCCAGCCAGCGCCCATCGGTCAGGAAAATCTTGGGGTCGGCGTCCTGGATAATGGGCAGTGCGCTCATATCCTTGGTGGGGATAATGTTCAATGCGCGCTGCTCATTACGGACGTCCTGGAGGAACACCTCCAAATCCCCCAGCCGCGGGTCGGACCAGTCCGCCTCCTGCCCCTCCGGCACAGGATAGAAGTAGCTGCCCTCCAGTGGGCAGGAGAGCATAGCGTGTGTCCCGGTGGCCCGGCCGGTGAGCTCGTCGTATTCAATATAGGATGGCTGCTGGAGGGAGTAATAGCCCACCGCCAGATACCTCTCCCCCTCTACCAGCTGGCCGCGTGCCCGCTCCGGGTTCGCCACGTCCTGGAACTGCGTCGGGTGGAGGATGACGGTGTAGTCCTCATGGATATATTCCGGCCGGCCCGCCAGCACCGTGTCGACAGTAAAATAGAAGAATGTATCGCTGTAGCTGCGCAGCGTCCCATAAAAGGCCATATACCGTCCCAGATCCGAGGTAAGAAGGTCGGTATCCGCGTTGCAGAAGTCCTCCTCCATGACAGCGGAGGTGTAGTGGTAGATATCCACAAATTCCACGGACGGGTCTGCCTCCAGATAGGACACCGCCTTGTCGTCCACCCAATGGCCCCCGACTGTGGGCTCCAGCGTACCGGTGGCACGGTAGTAGCTGCCCAGCCGCTCCGTCTCCTGACGGATGAGCAGGTATTCCGCCGCCCGGGAGACAAAGGCGAAGGTCAGCAGGGCGGTGATCGCCAGCAGAAGGGCCGCCTTCACCGGCTGGCGCAGGGTGGAGCGGAGGAAGACGTTGGGCCCATGGCCGGGGGTATTCTGCAGGCCCGTATTTACCGCCAGGATGACGATCTTGTCCGCCTCAATCTCCACAATCAGACGGTACTCCCCTACACAGTACCGCCAACGGCCCCCCTCCGGGTCTCCATCCCCGATCCGCCGGGGGTCCTCGCAGTGGACCAGGTTTTTGCCCACCCAGCCATATACCAGCCCCCTGGCGGGCCGGTCCAGCCGCCGCAGGTCCTCCACCGCCTGCCGGGTATACTCCACCCGGCGCCTCACGGCTTCTCCTCCAGCAGCTCCCCGACCTCCTCGTGCGTATAGGTCTCCGAATCCTTATGGTACTGGGCCACTGCCCGCCGGTAGCTGCGCAGGTCCACCTCCATTGCGATACGGTCCAGGACGGTCTGCCGGATCAGCTCCGAGACCGTCATACGCTTCATCGCGGCGTATCCCTTGATCAGCTCCGCGTCCCTGTCCTCCAGACGCAGGGAAATGGTTGTCATAGCGTCGCCTCCTTCCTGTAATACATTTTATTACATTTTGAGCGGGCTTGTCAACAGGATTCTCATCCTTTGGGCGCGGCAAAGCGGCGCGGGAAAATCCCGCGCCGCTCAGGCCATCGTAGAGGTCTACTGGATTTTTTGGACAGCCCCATGCCGCCTGTCCGGGAGTGCGCCGTCCGGACTGCCGTCCTCCCGGCGGCCCCCGCCTCCCGTCATGGAGCCCATGTCGGACAGGTCAAGGCCGGAGGCATCCACCAGAGGCGCGCCCGCCTCCGCCTGGTCCTGGCTGGTGGAGGGGATCGTCCCTGCCAGCTGGCCCGCAACGCTCTCCCCCCGGAGCTGGCAGAAGGTGCGCAGTACGGACACGCCGGTCTCAAATTCCTCATAAGTACAGAATTTTGTGGGATCTTCCTCCACATAGGGCGCGATCATGGCGGCGGTTTCCTCGATCAGCCCCGCGCAGTACCCGCTGTCCAGACACTCGGCAAGGAACGTTTCATAGTACTGGTGGTACAGCGCGGTGTACTCCTCGCTGGCAAAGATCCAAGCCAGCATGGGCCGGTCCTCCACTGCCCCGCCGGTCACAGGGGTGTCGATGGGCTCGTTGACCACGCTGGAGGCGTTTGCGCTCTGAAAACCGCCGAAGGCCAGGTTATAGTCCCATGGGATCATGGACAGCACGCCGTCCTGCTCATAGAGGTAGTAGTTGTGGACCATGCTGCCGGTGTAGCTGTCCCCGTTGCAGACAAAGCCATGTACCACAAAGTAGCGGATCACCTGCTCCACGTCCACCGTGCCCTCTATGTCCTCCCCGCTGCCCAGGCGTTTCAGCGCGGCGATCAGACGGTCCTGGTCTGCGGCGGTAATCTTCGTCTTGGCGCTGTCAAAAATATTGGGGTAGCTGTCCGGGTCATCGTCTATGTACTGGAGCTTTACATCGCTCTCCCCCATACCGCCGGGGAAGCCCCCGCCAGGGAAACCCTCCCTATCATTGGGGAACCCCCCGTTCGGGATGCCTTCCCTATCGCTGGGGAACCCTCCATCCGGGCCGCCCCACGCCCCGTCGGGCCGCTCCGGAGGCGTCCCCTCCTCCGGCGGGCCGCTGGGCGGTGTACCGTTGGCATCCTGCATGGGCCCCTCAAAGGAACCCCCGCCGAACCGGCCGCCGGCATCCATGCTGTCCGGCTTATAGAGCTCCCCCGCCGCCGCGCCATAATTGCGCCGCAGGAAAGCGTCCTCCACCCCCTCCACCGCCAGATACAGCCCCCAGGGCTCCCCGTTGACGGTGAGGCTGACATAGCTGCACAGCGGCGACGCCACGCCAAACCGGCCCATCAGCTGGTAAGTGAGGAAGTCCTTCATATAGGTGTTGTCCTGGATGATGTTGTTCAGATTCAGCTTATCCAGGCCGTAGTAGCTGCTCACACCGTCATAGTGGTCGAACTCGACCTTGAAGCTGTAACGGTCATTGCCGTAGGCGGCCACGGAGGTGAGGGATGTGTTCCCCTTGGCCCGGATGGCCGCGCTGCGCTGGAGCTCGCCGTCAATGACAAGGGCGCAGAGGGTGTACGCCTCATTCTCGCAGGTGGCCAGAAAGCCCTCCCAGTCGTCAATCACAATATCGATGGTGTGTACCACGGAGGCGTCGAACAGCCGCGCCTCATACCCCAGCCCCGCCGCCGCGGCCTGGAGCCCCAGCCGCCCGCCGTTGGCGAACAGCGCCGTCACTGCCAGGGCCAATGCCAGCGCCGCCCAGCAGATCCGGTCAATATGCCGGTAGGTAGACATGGCGCGCCCCTCAGCCCATGTAGTCGCCGTTGTAGCTGACCAGCACCGCGCTGCGCACGCCCTCCAGCCCGGCCAGGTCGTTGACAAAGCTGGTATCCGGGCCCCGCATCCGGATCTCCAGGTTCAGCTCCACCGCGCCGGGCTGGGCGGTCTTGCTTTTGACCACGCACCGCTGGACCTGGGCCTCCAGGAAGGCCCGGGCTGTCTGCTCACTGTCCGCGCCGTCGCAGCTGAGCACTACAATATAGGGGTCCAGATGGGACTTCCTGTTGACCAGCGCCAGCAGGGCCCCGCCAATGCACGCGCTCCCCAGCACTGCCAGCGGCAGCAGCCCCGCCGCCAGGACGATCCCCACGGCGATGGCCCAGAAGAGGAACGCAATGTCCAGCGGCTCCTTGATGGCGGTGCGGAAACGGACAATGGACAGCGCGCCCACCATGCCCAGGCTCAGCACCACGTTGCTTGTGACCGCCAGGATCACCACCGTAGTAACCATGGTCAGCGCCACCAGGGTGACGCCGAAGCTGGAGGAATACATCACCCCGGTAAAGGTCTTCTGATAGACCAGGAAGATGAACATCCCCAGGCAAAACGCCAGCAGCAGCGCCAGGGCCATGTCCAGCAGGCTCACCCCGGCAATGTTCTCCAAAAAGCTGGATTTGAATATGTCTTGAAAAGTCAGCATAGTCTGTAGTCTCCCTTTCTTTGTTGTGTTTTTGCCCTCAGCCGTACCGGCGGCAGGCGGCATACTTGGAAAAAGCGGCAGCCCGGCGGCCTGGGAGCTGCACCGCGTCGCGGATGATATCCGGGAGGAAGGCGTCCCACTTGACCTCCAGGATCACCGGGTCCCCTTCGGCGGGGATGGTGACGCATCCCGGGTTGAGGAACCCCGCGCAGCCCAGGCCCATGCGGATGCCATAGTCCAGGGTGACGCGCACGTTGCCGGGAGCGTAGACGAAGGGCTCCCGGGTGTAGTCCACGATGGCTTTGGGCCGCAGGAGCTGGCCGGTGAGCTTGCTGCGGAGCTCCCACACCAGATCCCGCCCGCTGCCTGCCATCCACCCATAGCCGCCCTCCAGGAGCGCCTGGGCCTCCCCGGCGGTGACGGGGACGGATTCCTTGCGGCATAAGCTGTCCCACTTGCTCTTTTTCTCCAAGTACAGCGCGGAAACGTCCCCGTTGTAGTAGCGGAGGCGGAACTTCTCCCGCCGGCTGACGCCGTCCAGCTTCTCCCGCAGGGCCCGGTCCCCGGGTGTGTCAAAGTACAGGCTGCGCACCCGGTAAGCCCCGCCCATTGCGTGCCCATCCAGCCGGGCCACCGCCAGCAGCCGCCGGCGGAGGACCAGCCGGTCCGCAGGGGTAATCTCAATCTTCCACTCATGCCGGAAGTCCATCGCATCCATCACGTCCTTTCGCTGGGATAAGCAGATTGTACGGCAGTTTGCTGAAACGGCGCTGAAAAAAATGTAAACAAATTGTGGATTTCCCTGCCAAAACAAAAAAATTTTTGCGATTTCTGTAATTCCGGCAAATCCACACTTGCAAACTTCCGCCGGAGAGGATTATAATAGGGAGGATCACAGCAACTCAAAGTTCATGCCCCCGCCGGCAGGGGGCGTAGGAGGTGTGCAGCATAGCGTTTATCAATAATTTATTGTCACGCTTATTCGGCGGTGAGCAAGATAACAGCGAGGACGACGGGCAGCTCCTGGAGCAGGAGCTCCAGCCAGAGCAGGCGCCTGTCCCGGTCAAGCCGCACTATGAACTCCAGCTCTCCTCTGAACACCCGCTCCGGCGGCTGTGGGACTTCTCCTGCCAGCAGTCCGGCCCCTTCCCAGGGCCCGAAATCCTGTTGGATGAGCAGACCAGCGAGGACTTGTCCGAGGCGGAGGCCAACCGGGAGCTGCGCCGCCTTCAGCAGGCCATCAGCGCCTCGGCAAGCGAACGCCTGAGCCGCATCCAGACCAAGCTGGACCCTGCGGCGGACGCCCCCCTCCCCGCCTTCGACGCCAAGGTGGCCGTCATCACCTCCAGCGACAACCTGATCGCCTGGATCGTGGCCTACCCGCCGGTAGGCGAGGGCGCGGAGCTCAGCAGGGAAATCCTGGATAAGTCCCTGGCGGAGAGCAAGATCCGCTTCGGCATCGACGAAGCCCTGCTCGACAGCCTGCCCGAAAACCGGGAGCGGTACTTCCGCCTCTTCCCCGTCGCCCGGGGGCAGCAGGCGGTACACGGCGTAGACGGGCATATCGTCGACCTCTTCCCCCGCATCGTGGAAAAAAAGGTGAAGGCGGACGAGCAAAACCGGGTGGACTACACCTCTGTGGACTTTGTCCACAATATCGAGGTGGGCGGCGTGATCTGCAAGATCATCCATCCGACCAAGGGGAGCCATGGCCGGACTGTACAGGACCAGGCAATCCCTGCCAGGGAGGGCAAAGCCCCGACGGTCCCCAAGGGCCGCAACACCCAGGTGTCCGAGGACGGCAACGCCCTGCTGGCAACCATCTCCGGTCATGTGGAGTTCAGCGGCCGCACCTTCCAGGTCCGGCCCCTGCTGGCTGTGTCCGGGAATGTGGACTTCTCCACCGGGAATATCAATTTCCTGGGGGACGTCTCCATCCGCGGGGACATCTGCTGCGGCTTCACAGTGCGCGCCACGGGGAATATCACCGTAGGCGGCGTTGTGGAGGCCGCCACCGTGGAGGCGGGCGGCGACCTGGTGGTGGCCGGAGGCGTGCAGGGGGACAATCAGGCCGTTATCCGGGCCCAGCGGAACATCTTCGTCAAGTATCTGGAAAACTGCTCCGTCTATGTCCGGGACACCCTGCATACTGACTGTATTATCAACTGCGACGTATACTGCGACAGCCTTGTGGAGGTCCGCACCGGCCGCATGACCGTCGTCGGCGGCTGCATCCGGGCCGCCACCGAGCTCAACGCAGGTACGGTCGGCTCCCGCGCGGAGTGCCGCACGGAGGTCATCCTGGGCGGCCGGCCCTGCGAGACCTTTGACTATGACATCCTGGTGCGGGAGATCAAGGAGCTGGAGCAGGATATGGAAAAGACCGAACGGCAGCCTGACAGCCCCAACAAGCTCAGCCGCATCAGCAAGCTGCGTATGCAGCTGCTGATTAACAAAAAGAAGCTCGAGCAGTTCACCAAGGAGCGGGATCTGTCCCTCGCAGAGGGGGATGAGGGGGAGGAACCACCGCCGCCGCCCCGCCGCCGGATGATCTGCGACACCGTCTACCCCGGAACCGTGCTGACTATCGACAATGTCATGACACGCTTTGAAGACAGGCTGTCCCCCTGCAGGGCGGCGCTGGATAACGGGGAGATCCGCTTGATTTAAAGGGCCCTGCGGCCCGCCCCGATAGAAGTACAACCCTATGGAAGGAGGGAAATGCAGCATGGATACCGCTTTGTCCCAGCAGAGTCTGGAGGAGATGCTCGATACAGTCGTGCGGGAGGTCACAGAGACCACCGCCGGCATCCGGCTCTACCATGATACCCAGCCCCCTGCCGGCGAGCTGTGTACCATCTATATCACGTTCCAAAAAGGCCTGCACTCCGGTATATCCCTGTGCGCGGAAGCCGCCATGCTGAGACGTATGACGCAGAATTTTATCCAGTCAGAAGACGTGACCCTCCAGGATTTGGAGGACTTCAGCAAAGAATATTTTAACGTTGTGTGCGGACGGGTCGCCGCGATCCTGTTCAAGACCACCAAGGTGGCCGCCCGCTTCAGCGTACCCGACTTCTACCAGGGGCGCTACCGGCCCGATGGGTTCCAGGATCAATTCGTCCTCACCTACTCCAGCGACCAGCGGGAGAACGCGGAGCTAACCCACCATGTGCCGCATCAGGACGGGGACGAGATAATGACTACCTTAACTTGATAGAAAGGGACGACATCATGGGAAAAAGAATTATGGTGGTGGACGATTCACGAATGGTTGAGCTCCAGATGCAAAACCTTCTGGAGGATACGGACTATCGGATTGTAGCCTACTGCCGCAACGGAGAGGACTCCATCAAGACATACGGCCAGGTCCTGCCGGATCTGGTGACAATGGACATCATCATGCCTGGTATGGATGGCCTGGAGACGGCCCAGGCCATTCTGGAGAAGTACCCGGACGCCAGGATCATCATGGTCTCCTCCCTGGCCTATGAGGACACCTTTGACGAGGCCAAGACCATCGGCGCAAAGGGTTTCCTTGATAAGCCCTTTGACCGGGAGCGGCTGCTGGCAACCTTTGAGAAGGCCCTTGCCGAATGACGCGAAGCAGCAACCCGCGCAGGGACGGTCCCCGCGCGGGTTTTCCGCAGCCGGGCCGCAGGGAGGATACCTGCGGCCCGGCTGCTCATACGAAACAAAAGCAAAGGAGATCTGCGCCATGCCCACGCCACGCATCGCCGCGCTCCACGACCTGAGCGGCTTTGGACGGTGCTCCCTGACCATCGTCATGCCCACCCTGTCCGCCATGGGGGTGCAGTGCTGTCCCCTGCCCACTGCCTACCTCTCCACCCACACCGGCGGCTTCACAGGCAATACCTTCCTGGACCTGACCAGCCAGATGGCCCCTGTCACTGCCCACTGGAAGGGCCTGGGGCTGGCCTTTGATGCCGTTTACACCGGCTTCATGGGCAGCAGCGGCCAGATCGCCCTGGCCGCAGAGTTCATCCGCGCCTTCCAGGGGCCGGGGTGCCTGGCGGTCGTGGACCCGGTCATGGGGGATCACGGCAGGCCCTACCGCACCTACACCCCGGAGATGTGCCAGGCCATGGCGGAGCTGGCCGCACTGGCGGACGTGATCGTCCCCAACCGCACGGAGGCCGCGCTTTTGCTGGGCGTGGACTACGAATCGCTGGCCCTGGACCGGGAGGCGGACTGCAGCCGCTGGGCCCAGGCGTTGAGCCTGGATGGGCGGCGGTCGGTGGTGCTGACCGGCGCCTCTGTTTCCCCCGGCACGGCGGGAGCCGTGTGCTTTGACCGCGCCACCGGCCGCACGGAGTTCGCCTGCGCGCCGCTGGCGCCGGGCAGTTTCCATGGCACCGGGGACCTCTTCGCCAGTGTGCTGGCTGGTGCGCTGGTCAAGGGCCAGCCCCTGGCCGCGGCGGCGCAGCTGGCTGCGGACTTCACCAGCCTGTGCGCCAAACGCACGGGGGAGCAGAACCTGCCTGCCCGGGAGGGCCTCGACTTCGAGCCGCTGCTGTGGCAGCTGGGCGGTGGGACGGATGATAAGGAGGGAGCAGAACCATGAGCTATGCGGACGAAGTTTTCGTCTCCGTCTGCCGGGAGATCCTGGCAAACGGCGTGTGGGACACAGACCGGGAGGTCCGGCCCCGCTGGGCGGACGGCACAAGCGCCCACACCGTTAAATTGTTCGGCGTGGTCAACCGCTACAACCTGCGCCGGGAGTTCCCGGCCATGACCCTGCGGCGGACCGCCTTCCGGAACTGTGTGGACGAGCTTCTGTGGATCTGGCAGAAGAAGTCCAATGACGTCCGCCAGCTGGGCAGCCACATCTGGGACGCCTGGGCCGGTGAAGACGGCACCATCGGCAAAGCCTACGGCTACCAGCTGGGGGTGAAGCACCAGTACAGCGACGGCTGGTATGACCAGGTGGACCGTGTGCTGAAGGATCTGCGGGAGAACCCTGCCAGCCGCCGGATGGTGACGAACCTCTTCAACCACCACGACCTCCATGAGATGGGCCTGTACCCCTGCGCCTACTCCATGACCTTCAACGTCAGCGGCAATACCCTCAACGCCATCCTGAACCAGCGCAGCCAGGACATGCTCACCGCCAGCAACTGGAATGTGTGCCAGTACGCGGTCCTGGTCCACATGCTCGCCCAGGTCTCCGGCCTGGAGGCGGGGGAGCTGGTCCATGTCATCGCGGACTGCCACATCTATGACCGCCATGTACCCCTGGTGGAGGAGCTGCTCCGCCGGGAGCCCCGCCCGGCCCCCCGCCTCGTGATCGACCCGGCGGTGACGGATTTCTACGCCTTCACCCCGGGCAGCGTCCGCCTGGAGGGCTACGAGCCGTGGGAATTCCATGAGAAAATTGAGGTGGCTGTATGAATGCCATTGCCGCAGTCAGTACCGCCTGGGGCATCGGGCGGGCGGGGGAGCTCCTTTTCCACATCCCCGAGGATTTAAAGCGTTTCCGCGCCATGACCTCCGGCGGGACGGTCATCATGGGCCGGAAGACCCTGGATTCCCTGCCGGGCGGGAACCCCCTGCCCAACCGGCGCAATCTTGTCCTGACCCGGGACCGCACCTTCTCCCGCCCCGGTGTGGAGGCGGCCCACACGGTGGAGGAGATCCTCTCCCTTGCCTCCGGCAGCAGCCCGGACAGCGTCTGGGTGTGCGGCGGCGGGGAGGTCTACCGCCTGCTTTTGCCCTATTGCCGCCTCTGCTGCCTCACCCGCGTCTATGACGCGCCGGAGAGCGACGCCTTTTTCCCCGACCTGGACCGGTTGGCGGACTGGCGCCTGCTGCACTCCGGCCCGGTCCTGCTCTCCGGGGAAACGGCCTATCAGTTCGTGGACTACGAGCGCAGCGCAGCGCCGGGAGGGGCGCATGGCTGATCTGAACACCAACGTCCGGTATATCAAGGGCATTGGTGAGCAGCGGGCCAAATCCCTCCAGAAGCTCCGCATTGCCACCCTGCGGGATCTGATCTCCTATTTCCCCCGGGCCTACGACGACCGCCGGTCCTATAAGAAAATCCGGGATTTGACGGACGGGGAGAGCGCCTGCGTGGAGGCCATGGTGGCGGGCCCGCCCACCCTCAGCCGCATCCGGGCAGGGCTGGAGCTGGTCAAGCTCCGGGCTGTGGACGACACCGGCGCACTGGATGTCACCTTCTTCAACCAGGCCTACCGCAAGGACAGCCTCCGTGCCGGGGAGACCTACACCTTCTTCGGCAAGGCCGAGGGGGCGTTGGCGAAGAAATCCATGTCCAACCCCGTGGTGGAGCAGGAGGGCGCACGGCAGCTGACCGGGCGGATTGTGCCGGTCTACCCCCTCACTGCCGGCATCTCCCAGCTGATGCTGGCGCGGGCTGTGGAGCAGGGCCTGGCCGCCTGCCAGGGACTGCTGCCCGACCCCCTGCCCGACGAGGTGCGCCGGGCCCATCAGCTCTGCCGCATCGGCTATGCCTACGAAAAAATCCATTTCCCCGCCAACGATGAGGAGCTTGCCATCGCCCGGCGCCGGCTGGTATTTGAGGAGCTGTTCCTGCTGGCACTGGGCCTCCAGCGGCTGCGCCGCCGCAGGGACACACTCTCCTGCCAGCCCTGCCGGGACACGGAGCTGACGGACTTTTACAGCAGCCTCCCCTTCCCCCTCACCGCCGCCCAGCGGCGCGCTATTGAGGAAATCCGCGCCGACCTCACCGCCGGCCGCCCTATGAACCGGCTGGTCCAGGGGGACGTGGGCTCCGGTAAGACCATGGTTGCCGCTGCCGCCATCGTCTGCGCGGTGCGCAGCGGGAAACAGGCGGCAATGATGGCCCCCACTGAAATTCTGGCCGGGCAGCACTGCCGGGGCCTCTCCCCCCTGCTGGAGGGGCTGGGGATCTCCTGCGCCCTGCTGACCGGCGCAATGACCGCCAAGGCGAAGCGGGCTGTGCTGGCAGGGCTGGCGGACGGATCGGTCCAGGTTGCCATTGGCACCCACGCCCTCATCAGCGAGGGCGTGGCCTACCGGGATTTGGGCCTGGTGGTGACGGACGAGCAGCACCGCTTTGGCGTGAACCAACGCTCGGCCCTCTCCGCCAAAGGGGAGCGGCCCCATCTGCTGGTCATGTCCGCCACCCCTATCCCCCGCACCCTGGCATTGATGATCTACGGGGATTTGGACGTATCCGTCATCGACGAGCTGCCGCCGGGGCGGCAAAAGATTGACACCTTTGCCGTTACCGGCGCATACCGGCAGCGGTTCTATGGGTTCCTGGCCAAGGAAATCGCCGCCGGCCGTCAGGCCTACGTCATCTGCTCCATGGTGGGGGAGGACGGGGAGATCCCAGACGAGCGCAAGGCGGCGGTAGAGCACGCCAAAAATCTCCAGGAGAAGGTATTCCCCTCGCTGCGCGTGGGGTGCGTCCATGGGCGGATGAAGCCCAAGGAGAAGGACGCAGTGATGGCCGCCTTTGCCGCCGGGGAAATCCACATCCTGGTCTCCACCACGGTGGTGGAGGTGGGGGTGGATGTTCCCAACGCCACCGTCATGGTCATTGAGGACGCGGACCGCTTCGGCCTCAGCCAGCTCCACCAGCTCCGGGGCCGGGTGGGCCGCGGACAGCACAAATCCACCTGCATCCTGGTCTCCGACAACCGGAGCGAGGAATCCCGGGCCCGCCTGAAGGTCATGACCCAGACGGGGGACGGCTTTCAAATCGCGGAGGAGGACCTGCGCCTGCGGGGGCCCGGCGACTTCTTCGGCCAGCGCCAGCACGGCCTCCCGTCTCTGAAGGTTGCGGACCTCACCTGTGACGTGGCCCTGCTCAAGGAGGCCCAGCAGGCAGCCCAGGCGCTCCTGTCCCAGGACCCGGAGCTGGCGGGCTGCCCTGCCACCACCCAGCGTCTGGCGGAGATGTTTGCCGCCAACGAAGGCGCGCTCAATTGATACGCCGTCAAGCCCGCAGTACATGCAGCTTGACGGCGCTTTTGATGTATGGTTTCACTGCCCGGCAACCCCGCGGATTGCCTCCAGGATCCGCACCTCGTAATCGATCCGGAGCCCCTCCGGCCGGGGGAGCCCCTGGGGGTTGAACCAGCAGCAGTCCAGCCCGGCGTTGTTGGCCCCCTGGATATCGCTGGATAAGGAGTCCCCGATCAGAAGGGCGTTCTCCCGGCTCAGCCCCGGCACGGCCTGAAACACATGGTTGAAATACTCCAGGCTTGGCTTGCCGTACCCGATTGCCTCGGAGATGAACACATCCTGGAAAAACGGCGCGATGGCGGAGCGGGCAAACCGGGCGCGTTGGACAGACTCCACTGCATTGGTCAGCAGGTACAGCCGGTGGTCCCGGGACAGCTCCCTGCACAGCTCCAATGCGCCGGGCAGCAGGACCGCCGCCTCCCCCAGTACACGCAGATGCTCCCGGTTGAGCGCCTCCGGGTCCGCCTGTTCGCCTGTGGCGTCCAGGTAACGGCGGAACCGCTCCACCAGCAGGAAATCCTTGGTACACTCGCCGCGGTCAAACTCGCGCCACAGTGCGGCGTTGCAGCGGTGGTAGAGCTGGTAGCCCTCATCGGAATAGGCGAGCCCATACGTTTCGCACAGCCGCCTATGGGCGGTGCGCTCCGCCGCGTCAAAATCAAAGAGGGTATTGTCTGCGTCAAACAGCAGGAACGGATACTTCATATGCGCCTCCTTACACAGACGGCGCACCCAATGCCCGGTTCTTCTCCGCAGCGGCTATCACCGCATCCATCGCCGCGGCACGCAGGCCCTGCCGCTCCAGGGCGTGGACGCCGGCGATGGTGGAGCCTCCTGGGGAGCAGACGGCGTCCTTCATCGCGCCGGGGTGCGACCCGGTCTCCAGCATAAGGCGGGCAGTCCCCTCCAGCATCTGCGCGGCATAGAGCAGGGCCTTCTGCCTGGGGAGGCCGCAGGCCACGCCGCCGTCCGCCAGGGCCTCCAGGAACAGGCACGCAAAGGCGGGGCCGCAGCCAGCCACTGCACTGCCCGCATCGATCAACCGTTCCTCCAGGCGGTCCAGGACACCTGCGCCGGAGAGGGCATTGGTAAAGGCCGACAGCTCCTGGCTGGTCACCAGGCTGTTTGCATCGTAGAGCACCACACCCGCCCCCACCGCACAGGGGGTATTGGGCATAATCCGGATCACCGGATAGGCGCCGCCCGCCATGGCGGAGATCTGCTCCATCGTCAGCCCCGCCGCCATGGACACCAGACAGAACCTGTCCTGCCGCCTGGCCAAAACCGGGGCCAGCTGCGCCAAAAGCCCCGCCATCATCTGAGGCTTCACCCCTAAAAACAGATAGTCCGCCTGCTCTGCCGCCTGGGCTGCGCTGCCCACCGCGCATCCCAGTTCCCGGGCCAATGCCTCCGCCTTGGCGGGCGTCCGGTTGGAAAGGATGATTTTTTCCGGCGGAAGGCTCTTGCTGGCTGCGCGGGCCAGGGCGGAGCCCATATTGCCAGTCCCAATAAATGAAAATGTATATGCCGACATAGCGGTTTCTCCTTTCTGCTTGCCGCAATGGGGGTCCCATGCGGCCTGTATCCCTATTATGGCACAGCCTGCCCCATTTGTATAGGTTTTTCCGCCTATGACAGCCCCCTTCTGCGCAATCAAACAGGCCCGGTCTGGTTTTGTGCCAGACCGGGCCTGTTTCCCGTTTGTATTGACCGGCTTGCGGTTGCCCTCTGCTACGGCTTACAGCTGCCGCAGGGCTCGTAGCCCCGGACCAGCAGCTCATCCCGGCTGCCGGTGTATTCCTGCCGGTTGGCCTCACTGATGGAGGACGCGCCGGAGCAGCTGGGCAGATGGAATTTCTTGGAATTCCGGTTGAGGATGTAGCTGGCCTCCACGTCGCTGATGGCATTTTCATCCAGCTGGCTCTCGCCAGTGGCATAGTCGATGGACACGCCTGGCTGGCAGTTATAGACGTAGACGTTGAAGCAAATCCCCTCGCCGCCGTCCTCCACGCTCAGCGCCTCCATCTGGACGCCTCCGGCTACCAGGTTGTCCCCGTCATAGATCGGGGTGACGCGGTAAAGCACATGGTTCCCCGTCTCTTTGACGTAGTCCGCCACCATGTTCTCAAAGGGCAGCATCCCATCTACATTCATATACCGGGTGCCGGTAATCAGGTTTTCCTTGTTGGCGTTCTCCCCGGAGAGCTGGTAGCCGATCAGATGGCAGCGGTTGTAGAGATACTTCCCGTCCACGCAGTCATACTTCACTGTCTGCCAGCCTGTGGGCTTGACCGAGCCGATGGAGCCCCGCTCCTCGGTGGGCATCAGGTCCGTGCCTACGCAGGCCTGGGCCACGCCGCAGCGTCCCAGCCGGTCCAGCGGGCTGTAGGTCTCATAGGACTTGCTGGTCAGCTCCTCCTTCGTGAACCCGGGCACATTGTCCGCCAGGACCACGTAAGGCTCCCCGGAGAAGGGCGGAACAGCGGAAACGGATGCCGTTTCCTCGCCCTGGATCTCAATTGCGACGCAGCCAGTTGTACTTGTTGCACAGCACAGCAGCAGCAGCAGGGCCAGCAGGGCCCGTTTCCATCGTTTCACCGCCGGTAGACCTCCTTGATGATTTTCTCATGGGAGGACCCGGCAAAGATCTCCCGCCGTTCCAGGGACCAGCCCTCCAGGGACAGGGTGAGGCGCAGGTCAGCCGGGTAGGTGCGGTTCCAGCGGTAGAGGATCACGCCCTCCATCCGCTCCCGCCAGGGGGCCGGGTCCACGGTCTCCACAAAACACAGCTCCCCCGGGCCGGCCCGGTCCAGGAATCCCTCGTCCACACAGAGGTTGGGCGGCGGGGTGGGGAACTGCCGGAGGGAATAGCTGTTCATCCACAGGGGCCTGCCGGCGGCCTCCGCCAGCAGGTCCTCCCGCAGCAGGCGGTCCTGGCTCTGCCGCCTGTGGTTGAACAGCATCCCGCCCCGGTCGTCAATGCAGACGGCGGCGATCATGCCTTCCCTAATACATTGGTACAGAATCGCATGAGGATCGTGGCAGCCTGTGCGCGGGTGGCGCTGCCGCCCGGGACCAGCTGGCCGTCCATGCCGCTGATCAGCCCCGCGCTCACCGCCCAGGACATGGCATCCACGGCGTAGGAGGAAACGCTGGCCGCGTCAGGGAACGCCTCCAGCCCGGCGCGCTGGGTGACATCCGCGCCCTTGCTCTGGGCATAGCGGAAGAGGATAGCAGCCATCTGCTCGCGGGTAATCTCCGCCTGGGGCCGGAAGGAGCCGTCGCCATAGCCGGTGACAATGCCGTTGGCGGAGGCCCAGGCCACCGGCGCGGCGTAGTACTGCTGGGGCGCCACGTCGCTGAAGGCCGTCCCTTCCGCCGCTGGGGAGCCCTCCAGCCGGTGGAGGATGGTCACAATCATCCCGCGGGTGGTGGTCTTGGTGGGGGAGAAAGCAGTCTCAGAGGTACCGCCCATCATCCCATTGGCGTAGACATACTGCACTGCCGCATAGAACCAGTCGGATGCCTGCACATCCTGGAAGGGCAGGGTGACATCTCCCGGCGTCGTGGGGACCGTCTCAGCAGGAGGCGTCGTCTCCGCGGGGGGTGTGGTCTCCGGCTTGCTGGTATCAGGCTTATTGGTATTGGGCTTGCCGGTTCCGCCGATGATCGGGAAACCGCCGGGGGGCTGCCACACCGTGGCAGACACCGGCACCTGGCCGGTCATCCCGCCGGGCAGGGCCGCAAGGCCCCGCCCCAGCAGGATCATTTCCGCTGTAGCCGGCATGACGTTGGTTCCACCCAGCTGCTTGCCCAGGGTCAGATCACCCAGCGCCATGGTCGTGCTGCTGTTGAGCGGGTCCTGCCCGGTCACGTAGATGGTCAGCTCGGTCTTGCCCTGGGCGGTGCGCACCAGGCAATCCGGGCTGTAGGCCGTGGAACTGGCTGGGACAAAGGAGCAGTCCGGGTACTCGCCCTCCAGCGTCAGCTCCAGCTGTGCGCCGTAGACGCCGCTCCCGTCCAGCCCATCCAGGGAGAGGGAAATTTTCCCAGTTGCCTGGCTGACCGTGCCCCGCAGCGCGGGACGGGCCTCCGCAGCCTGGGCCGCCGGGACCAGCCCCCACGCCAGGACAAGGGCCAGCAGGAGGGATACGACAGATTTTTTATGATTCATGGCAGATTACTCCAATACAATGGTAGGAAGTTCCAAACCGCCGGGGCTGTTGATCCACATTGTTTCGGCGGTGACTCGCTGGCCTTCGGTGCTGTCGGGCAGATTGGTGCGGGAGAGGATGGCCTGGATCTGGCTGGGCAGCAGGTTCTTCGCCTCGCATTTGTGTTCTTCATCCGCGCCCTGCAGCTCAGCCTCCCGCTGCACATTGGGGACAAAGAGGAAGATACCGTCGCTGATATCGCTGACTGCCCCATCTTCGGGAACCTCCGCAAACAGGAGGGCATAGCCGTCCACCAACCGCTCCAGCTCTGTCTCTACGGGCTCGCCCGCCTCATTGATGGTGGTCTCGAGGAAGACGCCGTTGATCTTGATGGTGTTGTACAGCGGGTCGCCCCGGTAGGTCCCGGCGATCACCAGCGTCCCCGCCGGGATCACCTGCTCGGAGGGCTGGCCGTTTACGACGGCCGCGTAGCGGTAGTCCGCCGCCAGTACGCCCACTGCGCCTTCCTCCAGGAAGGCAATGTCGTCGCCGGGATAGGTGACCAGCCCGATGCTCTCCAGGTCTGTCCCTGCGGGCAGGCCCGTAATGGTGACAGACATGGCGTCATAGGTCCAAATGCGGGTGTCGTTGGTCTTGGGCTTCTGGAAGTAGGTCAGGAAACTGCCGGCATCGTCCACCGCTTGGTTGGAGCCCTGGTCGAGGTAGGTGGAGCGGGCTACCGTCCGCATGCCGTCAGCGTCCGTCACCTCCACGGTGACAGGGGCCCCGCTGGGCGCCCAGGTCCCGGCGGCCAGCTTCAGGCCGGAGATGGCGGTCTCCTCATGGAACCGCACCTCAATCCCGCCGGGCACTTCGGCAATTTCGTAGGCAGTCCGGGGCACGAGCCGGTCGTAGGCGATCCGGATGTCGTTGGACCGGGCGGAACCGGCCTCATAGCCCTGGGTATCGTAAGCGATTACCTCGTAATCAAAGACCCGGTGGTTGGCGGAGCCGATGACGTCAACGTAGTGGGCCTCCGTGGTAAAGGCAATGGACGTGCCGTTGCGGCGGATCTCATAGCCCTGGATTCCCTGGGTATCGCCCCTCACGTCGATGTTAAGCGTCACCTCGGTGTCTCGGGCGACAGCGTAGACGTCCATGGAGACAGATGCGGGTTGTACGCCGGCAATGGCGTCGCGGCGGCTCTGGTCGTTGAGATACCAGACAGCCCGCTCCTCCCGGGGATAGCTGCGCAGGGTGCTGAGGGTGCTTTCGCTCAGGCGCATTCCCCAGCGGGTGAAGAACTCGCTGAGATCCGTCCCCGCCACGGCGCTGGCGGTCAGGGCAAACCTGTCGTCATAGGAGGACGCGCCGTCAAAATAGGAGCCCTCCTTCCACGCCTTGAAGAAGCGGTTATAGAACCCGAGGGGGTCATCCGCGCCGTCGTAGGCCAGGTGCAGCTGCCAGTACATGCCCAGCTGGGCGAACACATCGCCGGACGCGCCGGGGTAGCCCTGCGCTGTCTTGGTGAAGATGGCCGGATACTTGTTGGATGCCTCCAGTCGGGACGTCTTGGTATTGGCATTGCCGTCATAAGTCTGGACCATGATGGAGTAGATGTTGTTGGTGATCTCGGCCTTGCCCAGTTTATCCATGTTGTGGCCAATCTCGTGGGCGATGCCCCAGCCGAAGAGCTGCTCACCCCTCGGGGAGCCGATGGGACGGCCAGTCACCATGCCGCCGCAGGAACCATAGCCGATACCGATGTGGCTGCCAGCGGCGTACATGAACGCGCCGGTAAACATCGTCATACAGCGGATGTTCTGCCGGGTCTGCATCTCATTGTTCTCGTAGGTACCGTCGATGCCCTGGGTGGTCTTGCAGATGTGCATTACATCCTCCCAGGCCAGGATGCTGTCGTAGAGGGTGTCAATCCGCTGCTCCCGGCCGCTCCGGCCCAGCGCGCCGTCCACCGCCTTGGCAGGCAGGGAGAGCAGCACCACAGGAGTGGAAATCTCCGTCACATTGCGCCAGTCGGCATCGGTGCTCATGGCCGTGGCAGCCAGATAGGCCTCCAGCTCATCCACGTAGGCACCGATGGCCTCCCTGCGCTCCAGCTCGGTCAGGCCGTACCAGTCCGCCAGCTCCAGGGCCGGGATATCTACGCCCCGGCGGACGTGGAGGCGGATATTCTCCGCGCCTGCGCCGCTGTAGGTGACATACAGGCTGCCGCCCTTGCTCATCTTGGAGTTGCTGGTCAGCTGGGGCACTGTCAGCACATTGCGCCCATTGCGCAGGGTGCCGATGCTGGCCTGCCATGCGCTGACCTCCGCGTTGAACTGGGTCGCATAGACCGTAACCGTCCCGCCGTCGGGGATGCCGTCGGCGTAGACCGTGATGGCGCTCTTGGCCGACGCGCTGACGCCCAGGGGCTGGTAGACGCTGCCGCCCTGTTTAAACTGGCTGTCCGCCGCGCCGGAGCGGGACTGGATGCCCTCGATCACCACGCCGGAGCTGCGGCCGGTAGCCAGCAGTTCGCGGGCCAGCTTCAGGTCATCCTCCATTACCTCGGGGTACAGATAGAAGTCCCGCTCATCGCTCTCCAGCCGCGCCGCCAGTTCTTCGATCTGGGCGGTGGTCACGCCGGGGACAAGCGCAGTGTGCAGTCTGTCCGTAAAGAGTTTGTCAATATCATCAGGCAGGCAGCGGGCGGGGTCGTACTCCATGAACATCAGCTCGGAGAGGCTGACGGTGTTATATGCCGACTGCTCCGCCGCCACGCTGATTTTCACCACGCCCAGGGCGGGGTCGAAGGGCATAATGGCGAAATTGGTCACAGAGGGGTTGCCATGGATGCCGGGCCAAGTGTGGACGTCGCTGCTGTCGCCCACGCCGCCGTTATCCACGCCGCCGGTATTGGGATCAGGCATCAGCAGATGCCCTGCGCCATTGAGGTCCTCCCCCTCATACCAGACCCGCACGCTGTAAGCCCGCAGGTAGGAGGGGTAGCTGCCGTCCAGCCGGGGCACCCAGATGACGGCGCTCAGATCCACCGGCTCTGTGAAGGTACACACTACGTGCTCATTCTTCCACCAATTGCTGGCGGTCCAGTGGGTGCGGTAGTCCCCGTCAATCATGTTCTCGGGGACGAAGGGGGCGTCGGCAGTATACTCATTGCGGTTGACATTATTCGGGTCAGCCAGGACGATGCTGGCGATCTTCCCGTTGTCCAGGATGCCCTGGGTGGGGATGCCCGCCGGACGCTCATAGGCCACAGCCTTGGGCGTGCCCTCGGCAATGTCGGACTGGGGCCCCAGTCCCATATCATTGCCTGCAACCACGTAGAGGCTGTAGGTCACGCCGTTGGTCAGGCCCTCAATGATGACCTTCGGCTCGGTCAGCTGGCCGCCGGCCTGAATCCACTCACTGGCGCCCTTCTCCTGGTAGTAGACCATAAAGTAGGTGGCGTTCTTGCCCGCCTTCCAGCTCACGGACAGCGCGCCGTCCATGGCGGTGACGGAAACCATGTCCGTCTTATCCGGGACCTTGGAGGGCCAGGGGGTGGCAAGGACGGGCTCGCAGGGCTTACCTTCCCAGCTGCCGTCGGTGGGTGTGACGGTGAAGAGGTAGTCAATCATGTTCTCCAAGCCCGTTACCAGGGCGCTGGTGACATCCACATGGAGCTCCTTGATCTCCGCCTCCTTGTCCTTGGGCCAATAGAGGATCTTGTAGCCCGACACGTTGGGCAGCTCGCTCCAGCGCAGGCTGACCGATTCGTTCGCCGCCTCAGCCTTCAGGTTCTTCACCGTGCTGTTGGGGGCGGAGGGGTTCTCCGGAACGATGTCCTGAAGGAACTGGACCATCTCCACAGCGGCATAGTTGCCCTCTGCGGTCTTGGTGACAGTGACTGTCACCATCTTCACCGGCACCCGCTTGCCCAGGTTGATGGTGATGATACTGCTGCCGGGGGTGCGGCTGATGGCGTGGGTCCCCTCCGGCGGGGTCTGGTCAAAGGGGATGACGGTCTCGGTGCCGTCTTCCTCCTCCACGAGCACATGGCCGGCCAGGATCTCGCCCGCCCCCACCGGGGTGACGAGCTGGATCTCCGTCATCATCACCGCCGTATCCAGGGGAAGGGGGAGGATGATATCCCCGCCGCTGTTGGCGGAGAACTGGACAGATTTGCCGTTGTCCAGGAAGAGGTCCTCCAGATTGCCGCTTTTCAGATCCGTCCCGGCGTTGTGCAGGGCGGCCTGGATGTTGTATGTAGTAACCGGCGGGGCCAGCAGATAGGTCTCCAGCGCCTCAGCGTCGCCCTGGGCCGCCAGCTGCCGGTTGACATAGGCCAGATCTATGATGTTGATCTGCCCGTCGCCGTCCAGGTCATAGCGCGCCAGGTCCTCGGCAGAGGCGGAGTCCAGAGCGGCAGAGAGGTCCGTGCGGTCGCGCACGTCCACCTTGCCGTCGCCGTTCACATCCCCCAAGGTAAAGGAGGCGTCGCCAGTACCCACAATGATATGCCTGGCGTGGTCCTGCATTTCGACGGTCTTCTCATAGCTGACATAGCCCCTGCCGGTGAAGGAGAGGGTGTAGCTGCCCCGGGGCAGGCCCTTGACGTCCAGGTCCAGATACCCGGGCCACAGGCCGCCGTTCAGGCCGCCGCCTTCATTGTTCCGGGCAGAGACAATGGCCTGGTAGCTGCCCATGGGATACTCCCCGGGCTCGGCCAGCGGCACAGTACCCAGGACGGTATCGCCCTGGCGGACCTGCACCTGCACGCCCCGCTCCTGGAGCTCATCCAGGGACTGGGCGTAGTCAATCCGCAGTGTAGCAGAAATACTGCCGGTCACGTCCTCTTCCTCCGCCGCCTGGGCGTTGGGCGTGAGCGGCAGCGGGGAGAGCGCCATGAGTACTGCCAGCAGGGCCGGCAGCAGGCGCTTGCGCATCCATTCTCTCATAACCACATTGTTCCTTTCTTTTTTGCCGCCGCATAGCAGCGGGACAGTTTGTCAGCCTCCATTATAACAAGTATCCCTCCCCTTGGCAATTAGAATTTTCCAAATTTCACCCATCTTTTTCCCTGGGAGGCGGGGCTGGAACACTGTCTGGATGGCGCTGGCGGGGCGGTACAGTATACGGTTGCAGCGGCCGCTTCATGCCTGACTTGGCGGCTCCTGCGAAAAGGCGGCAGCAGGCAGAGACGGCGGCGGACAAAGTCCGCCGCCGCCTCTGCGTGTCAAAAAAGATGCTTCGCATCTTTTTTGAGAGGGGATCGGGCCGAGTTCGGCCCGCAAAGTACTTTTTCGAGGTATACGCCCCCGAAAAAGTGATTGAAATGGATTCACGCCTTCGGCATGAACTCCTGCGGAGGTCTTTTCTGACAGTCTGAGACGGCGGCGGACTTTGTCCGCCGCCGTCTCCCGCTGCGATGTATTTGATGTATTTACCGTGTCATGGTCCGATGCAGCAGCACGGCCATATCAGCCCGCGTCAGGGCCTCCTGGGGGGCGATCCGGTTCCCGATGGTGGGGAACAATCCCATCTGGACCAGTCCAGACACCGCGCCCTGGGCGTAGCCGCTGACCTGTCCGCCATCGGCAAAGGCGTTGAGCTGCTGGGCCGTCCCGTTTTCGGCGGGCATATTGGCCGCTTGCAGGGTGCGCTGGACCATCAGGGCGGCGTCCTGCCGGGAGATGGAGGTGTTGGGCTGGAAATAGTTGTTGCCGGTGCCGTTGACAATCCCCAGCGCGCTGAGGATGTTCACAGCCTCTGCGTAGTAGACGTTGCTGGGCACATCCCGGAAGAAGCGGGCGGAGCCGCTGCTGGCATCAAACTGGAAGGCCCGGCAGAGCATCAGGCAGAAGTCCCCCCGGCGGATGGGCTGGTCAGGGCCGTACTCCGTGGCGGTCATGCCATTGACCACGCCCTGCCCGCGCAGGAAGTCCACAGCGGCCACAGTCTGGGCGGGCAGGCCGTCCAGATCCCGGAACTGCGCCGAGGCATAGGACGCCTCCATGGTCACGCGGATCTGCCCGCTGTAGGTGCTGCCGTCGGAATTGGTGGCGGTGTAGGGGATGTTCGCCACACCCAGATACCCCGCCTTGGGTACAAACGTCAGGTTTGAGATCATGGGATCGCTGTTCAGACGGTAATCCGTGGTGGTATTTGCCTCCCAACTGTATTTTGTGGGGCTAATATACTGATAGTATAGCTTTCCTGTGCTGGCGTCGGGCAGCTCGGTCAACCGGATGGATACCGGCTGGTTGCCTCCAGCCGCAGCCTGGAAGTCATAGGAGTTGAAGCTCACCGGCGAGCCATAGGTGGCGTACTGGACTGTTGTGCCCATCGCACCGGTGGAGCGTACGCTGATCTCCACTGTCCCCTGCACCTGCGCGCCGCTGATGGCCCAGGCGGTAAAGGGGATCTCCACAGTGCCGCTGAACCCGTAGGCGGGCAGGAACGTCACCTTGGATACGCTCCGCTCCCCGGCCAGGTGGAGATTCTCCGTCTCGCTGAGGGCCTCGCTGGCCTCACCGGGCAGATAGTTGAAGTACAGGATGCCCTGGCTGGAGGCGGGCAGGGACAGGCGCAGGTAATTCAGGGCGGAGTTGGTGGCCGACACGCAGACGCTGTTAAAATCCTCGCTGGCGAAGGTGACGGTCTGGCGGCCCGTGGTGGAGTAGGAGACGGTGCGCGTCCCACTGCCGCTGTTGGTGCTGCCATTGCCGTTGCCGCCCGAGCCGCCGATCACCAGCAGGCCGGTAAAGGTCTCACCGGTGACGGCGCAGCCGGTGAAGGGGATCTCCACCGTGCCCCGGAAACTGTCCGTGGCCCAGAAGGAGACGTTGGAGAGGTAGGGCGCGGCGCTGTTGTAATACTTGCTGCTGGTGGTCACCCGGGTGCCGATGGCCCCGGCGCTGGTGCGGTTGTGGTGGAGCGAGCCCTGGGTGAAGTCCGGCAGGGTCTGGAAGGTGACATAGTGCAGGCGCTGGCCGGTCATCTCCAGGGACATCTCATTGAAGTCCGCCGCATCCAGCCGCGCCGAGCTGCCCGCCGTACAGGGGTAGGAGATATCCCCGGCCCCCTTGCTCTGGAAATGGAGCTCCACCGTGCCGCCGAAGGTCTGGCCGTTGACATCGCAGCCGGTAAAGGGGATACGCACCGTACCATGGAACCCGTCCGCCGCCACAAAGGAGACATTGCTGATGGAGGGCTCGCCCCAGTAATAGTAGTTCGTCCCCTCTGTGACGGTGATATCCCGGCCGCCGTAGTACAGCTTGCCCTGGGAGACGGGGGGCGGGGTGAAGCTGACGTAGCTGACGCGGCTGCCGGTGGCGTTGGTGCAGAAGCTGTCAAAATCCCCGGCCCGGAAGCTGATGCGCCCCCGGCCGTCGTCGTTATAGGTGATGTTCACATCCAGCCCCTGGGTCACATTTACCACCAGCTCCCCGGTGAACTTGTTCCCGGAGACGCTGTAGCCGGCATAGCCGATGTGGACCGTGCCGACGAAGCCCTGGGCGGGGACAAAGGTGATGTCGTTGAGCTGGTTCTGGCTGTACTGCTCCCCGGAGGAAATCTTGGCCGCGTAGTCCAGCTCCGACTTGTAGTCACGGTACAGCACGCCCTGATTGGCGGAGGGCAGGGTGAAGATCACATAGCTGAGAGGAGTGCCGGTCTCCCGGTAGCACGCCTCGCTGAACAGGTTCCCGGGCAGCTTCACCGGGTTGCCATGCTCGGCGTTGATGGTGATATCCGTCTCCGCCTCCTCCAGGGTGACGCGGATTTTCCCCTTGAAGGTGCGCTCGTTGACGGCGGTGCCGGTAAAACTGATAACGGCCGTCTCCCCGGCATAGGAGGCGTTGGGGACGAAGGTGATATCCGAGATGTAGGGCCCCCGGGGGGCGGAACGGATGTAGTAGGTCCGGGCGGAGCCCACGCCCGCGCCCGTATCCTCGCTGGAGGTGTAGCCCAGGTAGAGGGTACCCTCATCTGTGGAAACGGACAGGCCCGTGATGGAGGCCAGGGTGTTGCCGTCCCCCTGGACCATCTCCTGACACTGCTGGTTGATCAGCTGCTCCAGGGTGGAGAACTTCAGCGGCTTGCTGGCGCTGGCGGTGGCGGCGATGGATTCCGCCTCGTTGGCCGTCACCTCCACCGGCAGGCTCGCCGTATAGGGCGTGCTGCCCACCATGACCGTGATGGTGACGGTGGCGCGTCCCTCCTTCACGCCGTCAATCAGGAAGGTGCCCTTCTCCCCCGAGGACACGACGCGCACGGTGTCCTGCTTGTCGGAGGAGGCGGTGATGGAGGCGTTGCCGTCCCCCGCCGTGCCGGAGGCGTCCGCCGCGCGGCCATAGAGCAGGTAGTCCGTGCCCTCCTTGATGGAGGATGAGGTGTTCTGCGGGATGGTCAGGGAGGTGGTCTTGAGCACGATGCCGCTGACCGTGACCTTGATCTTGCGCTCAATGTCCCCGGCCTTCACCGTCACCTCCGTCTCACCGGGGGAGACGCCGACGATGTAGCCTACATGGCCGTTGTCGGTGTCCCGGACGGTGGCAATGCTCTCGTCGGCAGACGACCAGATGACCCGGGTGTCCGGGGTATTCACCGCCTCCGGCTCCAGCGTCACCTCCAGGCGGTAGCCGTCGCCGCCGGAACGCTCCATGGTGATCGCGTTGTCGTGAAAGCCCTGGCCGGAGAGTACAATCCCCGTGACGCCGCTGGGTGCTTCCTCCCCCTCCAGCAGGGCCGTGGGGGCCAGGGAAAGGGCCAGGGAAAGGGCCAGCAGCAGGCTCAGGAAACGTCTTGCGTTGCTTTTTTTCATGGTACCGCTCCTTTGCAGAATGTTCCGGGTAGGAAAGCGGGAGCGGGCTGTGCCCGCTCCCGTGGGGGTTGGTCAGCGAGGGATCGGCTTCGTCTTGTTGATGGTGATCCCGCTCTGGCTGCGTGTGTTTTGGACATCTACTTCCAATGTCGCTTGTTTGCTTCCGCTTGCAACAGTAATCGTAGCTTGCCCTGTCCCAGCGATCGTCAGGTCCGCATAAAAATCTCCCTTGGGTGCGCCTGTGTTATCTACCGAGTTAATGGCGGCAACACCCGAATTAGAGCTGCTCCAGGTGACTGTCGTGCTGTCTGTGACGCTCTGCGCCGGGTTCAGAGAGGCGGTCACGCGGATGGCAGGAGAGTTGGCGACCCATGTGGTGACGGTGATCTTTGCGCCTGTGCTTGTCGCTTCAACCTTATAGTTGGCGCCATTGGGGACGGTCAGGTTGATGTTCTGAAGAACCGGCGTCTTGACCTTGACCTTCACCGTCTTGACATCCGCACCCGCGCGCACACGGACGACTGCCTCGCCCGGGCTTTCAGCGTAAAGGCTTCGCACGCGGTTATCCGAATCGCCGTTGATCTTAACCACGGTCTCGCCCTTTGTCGCAGGGCTGCTGCTGCCAACCGCCCATACGATATCCGCGTTTTTATCGCTGGCGGTGGGCGGGTTCGTCACCAGGACGGTCACATCCACCGACTGGCCGATATCAAGCTCGACCTCATAGTCAGTGTCAGCACCAGATGCAGCGGAGGCTACGCCCCTCAGCTCAAACTCAATGATTTCCTCTCCCGGCTTCTCCGGATCGCCCGGATTCGTAAACTCAATGGGGTTGACCGGTGTGCCGCCCCAGGAGACAACCGCATACGGCCCGGTAATCGTCGCTCCTGTGACCGGATGCACGTAGGTACCGGATACCAGGCCGAGCGTGATCTTGTCGGTGGTAGACTGCCCGCTCACGTTGGAAATGAAACCGTTGGGCAGGATGCTGACGGTGCTATCTTCTTTCAGGCCAGTGATTTCAATATTGAAGCTCTGTGCGGGCCCTGCCCCGCCGTTTGCAGTAATGCTCGTAAAGGGCGGCGTACCCCGCGCATCGTCAACAATGCTCTTGTGCCCATCGAGGGCCTTCGTCAGGGAATCGACAATCTGCGGATCAGAGCTGTTGCTCTGTTTCCAATAGACGTTTTTGTCAAAGGTGAGCTCAACGTTGGCCTTATAGCTGCCATCACTCTGCTTTTCAACATACGTGGTCGCAGCGATCAGCTTCGGCGGAACCTGGTCGATCTTCTCCACAGGCTGGTAGGCCTTGAAGGAGTCCACCACATAGCTAGGCGCGGTCGGGTCGGCGTTCTGGTTCTTCGCCACGGTCAGGATCAGGTAAACCGTACCGGGGACAAGGTTCTTGATCTCCAGGGGTTCCTTCAGCGGCGTCTTGATCGTGGCGTTGTCGACGAACTTCGCCGCGCCAACAGGGATGCCCGTCTCCGTGCGGATCAGGGAGGCCATGGCCGTGCGGATGCTCTGGTTTGCGTAGATATCAAACACCGAGTAGCCGCCCTCGTAGGGCCGGTAGTCCTTGTTCGCGTCCGTGGGGAAGAAGTAATCCGTCGTGTCGCTGTCCGGGATGTTGCTGTGGGCGGTCGTCCAGCTGTAGGACTGGATCATGGCATCCAGGACGGTGAAATCAACTTCCTTGCCGTCTGCGTCTGTCTTCTTCAGGTATGCCGGCGGAATCGGCTTTTGGGGGTCTACATAATTCTTGAAGGGCTCACCCAGCCGCGTAATCAGGGCTGCATCCGTGATGGAGTACACACGGTAATCCATGTCGGAGGGCACGTCGGTGGTGATCTCCACCTCGCCGTCCACATTGGGGTTGAGGTTGATCTTCGGCCTCTGCACAGCGCTGGTGGTGAACTGGTAGATGTAGACCTGGGACAGCTCCTGGCCTGCTCCCTTGAGCACGAAGTAGGCGTAGTAGGTGGTCTCCGGCTGCAGGCCCGTGATCTCCTCCTCGATCATCACGACGCCGGGGTGGGTGATATTCCCTGTGACAGCAGAGGATGCTTCCGTCCACCCTGCGGGGGCGAAGATGTTCTGCCGGTCAGGCCGGATCAGCGTCGGCTGGGCCTGCCCGGTCCCGCCGTTGAGCGGCACCTCCGATTTCACGATATACCGGGTATCGGTGTCCGGTATCGTCTCATATAACCCGTCTGCCGGGACCGTAGTGGTGATATCCGGCAGGCCGCCACGGCCCTCAGCGGGAGCCACGGCATAGTAGATCGTGCCCTTCCGGTCCAGGGTCAGCTGGAGCAGGGAGGTGGTGTCTGTCACGGTGAAGCTGGGCGCGCCGTTGATGAAGCTCGGCAGCGCGGTATCGGTGTACAGCTGGAAGATATCCAGCCAGTCCTCGCCCGCGTCATTGCGCCCGATGGACACGATGCCGCCGCTCAGGCCGGTGGCCTTGAAGCGTTCCCAGTTGGTCTTGTTCAGGCCGTTGGCAAGGGAGGACAGGGAGTTGGACCAGCCTGCGGCCACATACACCTGGAAATTGACCTCGCCGTTCCAGTTGCGCCGGTCGTCGGAGGTGCCGATGGTGTTCAGGGTGATGACGAACTCATAGCGCAGGTCCTCATTGAGGCTGTTCAGCGCGGGGAAGGAGATCTCATCACACTGGTTGAAGTGGCCGTTGACGCTCTTCCCGGCCCACTCGCCCTCCGACGGGTTCACCGCGCCGCTCTTGCCCAGGTAAACCCAGCCGTTGGGGTCCACTGTATTGCCGTAGCGGCTGGGCAGCAGGTTGCCCGCGTAGGCGGCGTCGCCGGTGACGGGCATCCCCTTGCTGTTGGTGACGCGGTAGAAGAGCTGGTAGGTCAGGATGGTGTCACTCCAGAGGTGGACGTCATAGCTGATATTGCGGTCCACTGTGGAGGTAGCCAGGGGCGTCATCTGGAAACTGAGATCCACCGGGGTGAACTTGCCTCCGGCGTCCGGGTCAACCGTGCCGTCGTCCTTGCGGATGTAGGGGGCGTCCGCGCCGCCCACGCCCGGGCTGCTGAGGTAGACCTCGGCAAAGACGATGGTAAAGGTGGGCACCTTGTGGCCAGCTGCCACGGAGGCCGCGTTATAGTCCACCGTGGTGGGGATGATGGCGTTCATGGCGTTGGAGGTATCGGTCATGTTGGTGATCTGGAAATAGTAGGTGGTACCGCTGTCCAGCACCAGCCCCGCGTGGGGGAACGTGACCAACAGCTTGCCGTCCTCCGCCTTGACCGTGGCCTTGGTGTAGTCCAGCACGCAGTCGGAGGGCACCGTGGCCCCGGCGGTGCGGTTGCTGGGCACCTCCTCCGCCCGGCCCGCGCCCAAATCGCGCCGGTAGAGGCGGATACTGCCGTAGAGGGAGGCGGTCAGCTTGTTGATGGCCTCCTCCCGCTGGGAGGCTGTGGCGGCATTTTCCACCGCCTCATACAGCGTCAGGAAACTCTCGCCGCCGTCCTCCACTGTGGAGCGGACATTCTCGCTGAATTCCAGGATAATATCCGTGTCCGCCATGGGATTGGCAGTGTTGTCCAGGCCGGAGTACTTGGTGAAATACTGCTTGACAATCGGCCCGTTGGTGTCCAGGGTGTTGATGGTCATCTTGACCACGGTGATCGAGTAGTTGCCCGCCTTATCCTTGGCTACATAGTAGAGGTCATAGGCGGATTCCGGCTGCAGGCCGGTAACGGTGAAATTGCCGTCTATGCCCTCCCTGGCGTTGACCTGCCCGTAGCGCAGGGCGTTGAGGCCGGACGTCACCTGCAAAATCGCGTATTCATCGGTCAGCAGGATGTCTGTCTCGCCGGGGCGGGGCTTGGGGAACTCGGTCCCTGCGGGGACCACGGCCCAGTAGACGATACCGTCCTCATTGAGCCGGAAGGTCAGGCCGACGCTGGTGGCCTGGACGTTGTTGACCGTGGGGTTGACCAGGAATTCCGGCGGCGTCTCGTCCACGGTGGTAAAGGTCAGGCTGATGACGGCGGAGCTGTTGGCCCCGTTGGCGTCGGTGAGCCAGAGGTAGAGCACGTAGGTCTTCTGCTCCTCCAGGGTCACGTCGTTGACAAAGAACACGTCCTCCAGGTTCTTCGTCACCTCCCGCACGCCGTAGCCCAGCGCGCCGGAGACGGAGCTGGTCTTCAGCTCGTCGGCAGTGGGCGCCTGGGCCCCCTCAGCCATCAGGGCATAGTAGAGGATACAGCTCTTGGTGGGCATGACCGTCACCTGGCCGCGGTGGGCCTCGATGCGGGACATGTAGGGGTAGCCGGTGCAGAAGGCGGGGACCGTGTTGTCCGGCAGGGTGAAGGAGATCACCTTGGTGGGGCTGCGCTGGTCCCTCTCGTCCACCAGCACGGCGGACAGGTAGTAGGACCCGCCGGGCGTCAGGCCGCTGATGGCCGCGGACACCTCCGTGTTGCCCTGGGGGGCGGGGGTGGTGCCGCTGCGCACGGCAATGGAGCCGTAGGCGGGGGGCTTAATGAGGTCGTCCGCACTCACGGAGCCGTCGGTGATGGCGCTGACAGCCCAGTAGATGGTGCCGCGCTTATTGGTGGAGAATACCGCCTTCAGGGAGTTGGGGGCAATATCCTCCGCCCTGGGATAACCGGCGAGGATCAGGGGCTCCTTGGAGGACTCCTCCGCAGCCATGTTGTCCATTTCCTGGCCGTTGATGGTGGCGGTGATACCGGGGCGGATGGTAATCTGGTCGGGGAGCATGGTGACGGTGGAGCCAGGGGCGTTGACCACCAGCTTCTCAATGTCGCCCTCGCCGGAGACGCTGGTGCCTACGTCCAGATTCAGCTCCTTGATCACCGCGCCGCGGTCGATGATGACCGTAGAATTCACGGCGGCCTCGTCCACCGTCAGCTTGGCGACGGTGCCCTTGGCGGCCCGGACCTGGGACTCAGGGGTCTTGTTGACGACCTCACCGATTCTGCCCGCCAGAACCAGCTGGATGGGCTCGTCCGCGTCCTCATCCTCCTCGTTGTGGGGCCTGCCCTCCAGGGAGATGTACTTCAATCCCAGGCCCTCGGGGGTGTTGTCCTCCACATAGGCGCTGGTGCGCACGGTGGTGGCGCCGATCTCCGTGATGCCGTCGGCCCGGACGGAGACAAAGTTGCCCTGGAGGTTATCCACCAGCATCTCGTCCGCCGTCACGTTGCGCAGCACGATACTGGCCTCGCCGGTCTCGCTCTCGCCGGTGCCGCTGACAATGATGCGGCCCAGGACGGTGACGTTCTCCAGCTTCACGTTGCCAAGGCCCACGCCGCCGGTGACGTACAGGTCGCCGCTGATGATGGTATCCCGCAGCGTCACGCCGGGGGATGAGATGGTCACGTTGCCGAACACGCCGCCCAGGGCGTAGTCGCCCTCCTCCTGGATGGGCGTGCCGACGATGCGTGTGACCATGGAGGCCATCTCGCCCCAGCTGAGGTCCTTCTGGGGCCGGAAGGTGCCGTCGTCATAGCCGTCGACCAGGTAGTGCTCCAGGGAGGACTTGATAGTCCCCCGGGCCCAGCTGCTGATCTCACGGGCATCGGAGAAGTCCAGGATCTCCCCCGCCGACTCCTGGAGCATCATGTTGCGCCCCAGGATGGTGGCCGCCGTCTCCCTGGTGAGGGTATCGCCGGGGGAGGCGGTGGTGGGGGAGGTCCCCTTGATGTACCGGGCGGTGTAGGCAATGCCTACGTCATCGTAGAACCAGTCGGTTTCCACTACGTCCTCAAAGGGGGTCTCGCCGGGCTCATGGTAGCCATAGGCCCGGTTGACGATGGACATGAAGTCCGCCCGCGTGAGCAGCTCGTCTGGCTTCTGCGCCTGGTCGGCGCGGATGAAGCCCCACTCCACCATCTGGCTGAGGTAGGGGTCCGACCAGTGGGCCGACGCTCCGGCGGCCAGCGGGAGGCCGGGGGCCAGGTCCAGGATCATGACCAGGGCCAGCAGGAGGGACGCCGCCCGCCTGTGCCAGCGGTGCGAGCCTAGTTTCTGATGCATAGCTGAAGCTCCTTTCACAACATTGCCCCGCCCGCGGCGGGACGGTATGGACGCCATCTCTTATGAATTCACGGCCGGCCGGGGATGGCTGACCTGGATACTGAACACCGCCTTGCGGATCATGATCTCCTCATCCAGGATGAGGTCCACGAACTGGGACGCATACAGGGGCACCGGCTCGTCGGTGGGGATGGGCCGGAGGATGCGGGTTTTCAGCACCATCGGCTCATCCGTCACCGGCAGCACGATCTGCACGATCTCCCGCGGCTGCAGCTCCCGCTCGGAGTGGAACGCCACGCCGCCGCAGCTGAGGTCGTGGCCCCGGATCGGCCGCTGGCCCTTCCAGTTCCCCGTGACCGGGTACATCACGCTCTCAAAGTCCGTCTTGATGCGCAGGTTCTGCCGTGCCTCGGCGCTCAAAATCGCGCCGGTGCGCACCGCCAGCCGGTCCCCGCGCTGGATGGTGACAGTCCCCCGCTTGGAGACAAGGCTGTCGTCCAGGCCGATGAACTGGAGCTCGCCCATCAGGGTGAAATCCATGTCCATCTCCTGCACCAGGCGCATCTGGGCCACCTCCGCGCCGGGAGGCGACTCCAGCGTAGCCTGCGCCAGGGGGCTGCCCTGGTTGTCAAGGATCAAATACAACTTTTCTTTCATCAGCTCGCTCCTTTTCCGCCGGCTGCCCGCCGGTCAATGGCTTCCCGCTCCCTGCGGGACTTCTCCGGGTCCGTGGGGTCAAAATTGAGGAAATATACATAAATCTCCACAATGGCGCGGTACAGGGAATCCGGGATCTCCTGCCCCAGCGCCAGCTGGGAGAGCATGGTGGCCAGGGAGTTGTCCTCGTAGACCGGCACGCCGCTCTCCGAGGCCACCTCCACGATCTTCTCCGCCAGATATCCCATGCCGGAGGCCACCACCACCGGCGCGCCGTCCCCGCCGTCGTAGCGCAGGGCTACGGCCCGGCCGGAGGGGGTACGATCAAGCTTTGACATTGATACTGTTCTCTCCTTCAAATATTCTTGGGAACACAGTGGAAATGGCCAGGGGCTTCTTCATAGCCTGGACCTGTACGGCGCCCGGCTTCATACCGTTCTCCGACAGGATCCGGGACATCTCCCCCTGGACAATCCCCGCAAATGGCGTTACGGCCTGGGGGCAGTAGAGCTGGAGGTCCACATTCTCCCGCTGGCAGGTGAGGACCATGTCAAAAAAGCCCAGGCCTTGGATATCAATTTTGAATAAAAACCGGATCGTATTGTCCTGGTTACCCTTCCCCCGCTTGAGGTTTTCCTCCGCGTCCGGGTCCACCCACAGCTCGCTGAAGAGCATCTTCCCGTTCCACTCCAGCGGGAGGACCATGTGCAGCAGGGGCATGTAGACGCTCTCGTTGACCAGGAAGGCGGAGACGATGTTGCGGAACGCCTCCTGGGTCTCCGCCCCCGCCCCGCCCCGCATGGCGCGGTGGGCGGTCTGGGCCAGCTGGTCGGCAAAGTGGTCCTGGGCCGCGGCCTTGGCGAAGCCGCCGTTATCGAGCAGGTGGAGCAGCGCCTCGTCGCTCAGCCCCCCCAGCCGTTCCCGGAGGACGGAGTTGGCGTTGAGCTGGTGGAACGCCTGGAGCACCCCCTCCTTGGAGCTGTTCTCATACCGGGCCACGTCCAGCGCCAGCATGGAGATCAGCGACCGGGACAGGCCCATGTCGTTGGTACGGGAGGTGTAGTTGGCCAGGAAGGGGATGATGGCCCCCTGGAGCAGCTTCAGACTCCCGGCCCGGTCCCCGGCGGCCAGCTTCCCCTCCAGCTCGCCGGCCATGCTCAGCAGCTGGTTCCCCCAGCTGGCCGGGATGGCCCGGGTCAGCCGGGTGAGGGTGCGCAGCAGGTTCCCCTGGATGTGCTGGGAGGATGAGTAATCGCTGTAGCGCTTGAGGAACTGGAGGATGTTGGTGCGCATCACCTCGGAGGTCGTGTTGCCGTAGGCCTCGCGCAGGATCGAGAACAGCGGCCCGCTGAAGCGGTTGCTGGTTTCCATCTGGGATTTGAAGAATGCGGCGAACGTCCCCTCGTCCATCTTCAGCATCTCCAGCAGGGCAGCCATATCCACGGCCATCCCCTCCCCCATGCCGGAGGTGACGACGGTGCCCTGGAAGGAGCGCAGCACCTCCGCCAGGGCCTGGGCCAGGCCGGGGGTATCGTTCAGGCGGCCAAGGAAGGTGAGGAAGTTGGAGTCATAGCGCAGCGTCCGTTCGCCGGTGGCGTCGCCGGTGTCCTGCCGCTCCGTGCGGTTGTCCGGGCGGCCCACCCGGGTGGGGTCCGGCGCGTTCTGTATGCGGGGGTCGTTGGGGATGGCCGGCATATTCCGGTTGATATTGCTGCTGTCATGTCCTGGGACCGGATTGGTCACACCAAGCAGATCAGGCATTGGCGACACTCCATTTCATTCAATAAAAGTTGATTGATGTCTTAATTTTTGTTCCGCCCTGCCGATATCTTAGGTGATGAAGTCGGCGCGGGGGAATTCTGTCTTTTTTTGCCCCCGCGTGTAAAGAACCAAAACTAAGAAAAAAGGTGGCGTTTACTATGGGCAGCGGCAACGACAGCATCCTGGATATGTATTTATATGAAACAAATACGCTTCTTGAACAGCTTGACGGCATCCTGCTGGCAGCGGAACAGGCGGACACATTCTCTCAGGACAGCGTCAACGAGATTTTCCGTATCATGCATACCATTAAGGGCTCCTCCGCTATGATGGAGTTCCCCTCCCTGATGACGGTGGCCCATCGGATCGAGGATCTGTTTTTTATCATCCGTGAGAAGACCATCGACGTAGTCCCCAACGAGCTTCGTCCGGAGCTGTTTGACATGCTCTTCCAGGCTGTTGACTTCTTCCGGGGGGAGATTGAAAAGATTGAGCAAAGCGAGCCCCTCTCCGATTCTATCGACAGTATCGTGGATAAAATTAATAGTTTGATCGATAAAATTCAGGGCAATCCTGCCAAGGATGAGGACCCTGCCGGCGCGCCGGCGCAGGCCACCCCTGCGGCTGAGGCGCCCGCCGCCCTGGACCCCGCTTACCCCTTCGGCATCCTCGTCTTCTTCGACGAGGGCTGCGGGATGGAGAACCTGCGGGCCTTTATGGTGCTCAACGACGTGCGCGAGGTTGTCCCCGATCTGATCTCCTACCCGGAGAACGTAGACATGGACCCCTCCACTGCCCAGCGCATTGTCGACGAGGGCTACCATCTCTGGTTCAAGACCGCCCAGATGCGCGACAGCGCCCTTGCCGCGGCACAGAACGCGGGGTCCGTGCGCTCCTGCCAGCCGGTGGACGCCAAGGCGGATGAGCCCGCGCCCCCCGCGCCCCAGCCCGCCCCTGCGGCGGCCTTTGCGGAGGAACCCGCCGCCCCCCCGGCAGCGGCTGCGCCCGCAGCTCCGGCGGCGGCTCCCAAGGCGGCAACGGCTTCTGCGCCCCAGTTCAAGGAGAGCCTGATCAGCGTGAGCCTCTCCAAGCTCGACCAGCTGATGGCTGTGGTCAGCGAGATCGTCATCACCGAGTCCATGGTGACGGCCTCCCCGGACCTGAAGGGGCTGCGGCTGGACAACTTCAACAAATCCGCCCGGGAGCTGCGCAAGCTCACCGACGATTTGCAGGACGTATCCATGTCCCTGCGCATGGTGCCCGTCTCCAGCACCTTCCAGAAGATGAACCGTATTGTTCGTGATATGAGCAAGAAGCTGGGCAAGCGCGCCCGGCTGACCCTGGTGGGCGAGAATACCGAGGTAGACAAGACCATCGTCGACGGTATCAGCGACCCCATCATGCATATCGTGCGCAACTCCATGGACCACGGCCTGGAGGAGACAGAGGCCGAGCGCGTCGCCGCCGGCAAGGACCCCGTAGGTGAGATCATCCTCTCCGCCCGGCACACCGGCAGCGAGGTCATCATTGAGATCCAGGACGACGGCAAGGGCGCGGACTGTCAGGCCGTACTCAACAAGGCCATCCGCCAGGGCCTGGCCGACCCGGACCAGGAGTACAGCCAGAAGGAAATCCTCAACTTCATGATGATGCCCGGCTTCTCCACCAATACCGCCGTCACCGAGTTCTCCGGCAGAGGCGTGGGCCTGGATGTGGTGAAAAAGAACGTTGGCGAGGTGGGCGGCACCGTCTCCCTCTTCAGCGAGTGGGGCAAGGGCATGAAGACCACCCTGAAGATCCCCCTGACCATGGCCATCATGGACGGCATGGAGGTCTCTGTGGGCGAATCTATTTTTACCATCCCCATCAACAATATCCGCTCCTCCGTCAAGGTCACAGAGGCGGATGTCATCCATGACCCGGCCCGCGGCGAGATGGTCCGCCTCCTGGACAACTTCTACCCCATCATCCGCGCCAGGGATATTTTCCAGATGGACGAGGGCTGCGATAATATCGAGGACGGCATCCTCATGTGGCTGGAGGCCGGCGAGCGGTCCTACTGCCTGTTCGTGGATGAGCTGCTGGGCGAGCAGCAGATCGTCGTCAAGCCCCTGCCCTCCTATGTCAACAGCTTCAATATCAAGCACTACGGGATCAACGGATGCAGCATCCTGGGCGACGGCAGCATCAGTATCATCCTGGATGTTGCCAACCTGTACAACGCCGCCCAGAATTCGTTCTAACACTGCCAGAGAGAAGGGAGCACCACTATGTCTGAGGAAAATGTACTCTTTGCCACAGAAGCAGACGTCGCCGCCGCTGCCGCGAAGGACGCCGCCGCAGAGGCCCAGACCGACAAGTACCTCATCTGCATCTCCGACCAGCTGCTTTACGGCATTGACGCCGAGCAGGTGGTGGAAATCATCACCAATCACACCATCACCCATCTGCCCCGCCTGCCCCACTACATCCGGGGCATCATCAACCTGCGCGGCCAGCTCATCCCCATCATCGATATGCGTATGCGCATGGGCGGCCCCGCCCAGGGGGACCGCTGCATCATGGTTGTCAACGTAGAAAACAACATGGTCGGCATCCTGGTGGACGGCGTGGAGCGCATGGCGGATATCCCCAGGGGGAGCATCCTGCCCATGCCCACCCAGAACACGGAAAAGCTGGTCTCCGGCATGTGTTCCCTGGCAGACGGAAAGACGATGCTGATTCTGGATTGCAGCCTGCTGCTGCATGGATAAAACCCCTGGGAAAGGATGTGCGTGAATCATGCCATTGACTAACATCTCTGACAGCGATTTTCAACGTCTGGCCCGGTTTATCCACGGGCAGTACGGCATCGACCTGTCTCAAAAGCGGCAGCTTGTCACCAGCCGCCTGTCCTCCCTTGTGACACAGAAGGGATACGACAGCTTTACCCCGTTTCTTGATAACCTCCTGAACAACAGGCCCGCGGCGGACATTGAGCTTGTCCTGAACCGGCTGACCACCAACTACACCTTCTTCATGCGCGAGCAGGAGCACTTCAATTTCTTCCAGCGGGTGGTCCTGCCGGAGCTGGTCCGCCGCCACCAGCGCAACAAGGTCCTGGCCATCTGGAGCGCGGGCTGCTCCAGTGGCGAGGAGCCCTACAACATCTCTATTTATATTAAGGAGTTCCTGGGCTCCCAGGCCCCCCAGTGGGACACCCGCGTCCTGGCCACGGACATCTCCCAGAAGGTCCTGGCCTCCGCCAAGAAGGGGGTCTATGAGCTGCCCGACACCATCCCCCCCAACTGGAAGAAGCGTTATTTTGTCCCCACCAGCAACCCCAACCAGTTCGCGGTTGCGCCGGAGATCAAAAATAACGTGATCTTCCAGACCTTCAACCTGATGGACCCCATCAAGTTCCGCCTGAAGTTCGACGTCATCTTCTGTAGGAATGTGATGATCTATTTCGACCAACCGACAAAGGACGCCCTGGTGCGCCGTTTCTATGACGCGACAGTCCCCGGCGGCTATCTGATGATTGGCCACTCGGAGAATTTAGGTAAGGACGCCCCCTATCAAACTGTAGCCCCCTCCACCTTCCAGAAGCGGTAAAGCGCGCCTATGTGGAGCGGTTAATACGGGAAGGAAGTGACCATATTTGTGGCCTAGCAGCAAAAAAATCCGTGTCATGGTAGTGGACGATTCCATTCTGGCCCGGACATTAATTACAACCGGCCTAGCCAAATGCCCTCAGATTGAGGTGGTAGGGACCGGTTTCAACGCCAGGGACGCCCTGGCAAAGATCGAACAGCTCAAGCCCGACGTTATGACCCTGGACGTGGAGATGCCGGGCATGAGCGGCATTGATTTCCTCAAGGAGCTGCTGCCCAGGCAGCCTCTGCCTGTGATCCTGGTATCCTCCCTGGACCTGCGGGTATTTGACGCCCTGTCCGCCGGCGCGGTGGACTTTGTCCGCAAGCCGGAGAAGGGGCAGAACGACGCCTTCATTGCCGCACTGACCCAAAAGGTGCAGGAAGCTGCGGGCGCCCATGTCCGCCGCGGCTGTGCCACAGTTTCCCCGCCGCCAGCCGCCAGGACCGGTTCCCCGATTGTGGCGGCCACACCGCTGCCCCCCATCCCCCTGCTGGGGAAAAAGCCGGCGCTGGACCAGGTCATCATTGGCTTGGGCGCCTCCACCGGCGGGACCGAGGCAACCCTGGAGGTGCTCAAACGCCTGCCGGCTGACATACCGGCCATGCTGATTGTCCAGCATATGCCCCCGGGATTTACACAGATGTATGCGGAGCGGCTGAACCGGCTGTGCCAGATGGAGGTGCGGGAGGCCAAACACGGCGACGAGGTGCGCCGCGGCCTGGCGCTGCTCGCGCCGGCAGACTACCAGATGCGCATTGTCCGCAGCGGCAGCCGCTATACGGTCTCCTGCATCCAGGGCGGGGAGAAGGTCAGCGGCCATCGCCCCTCTGTGGACGCCCTGTTCTTCTCCATGGCGGAGCAGGTGCGCTGCAAGATGGCAGGTATCATTATGACTGGTATGGGCCGGGACGGTGCAGACGGCCTGCTGCAAATGCGTAAGGCTGGGGCCTTTACCATCGGCCAGGATAAGGAATCCTGCGTGGTCTATGGGATGCCCATGGTGGCCTACAACATTGGCGCTGTCCAGATCCAGGCCTCTTGCGAAAACATTGCCAGCGTTTTGATCCGGCAGCTTAACCAAATGTAATATATCTTGTATTGATTACAAAAAAGCCGCCGCGCAGCAAATTTCTTGCTGCGCGGCGGCTTTTCATTGATCGATTGCTATCCTGTTGTTACACCTCGTCGTCCCCATCGTCAAAGTCCTCGGCGGATACGTCCACCGCCCGCCCAGCGGCCTTGGCAGCTACCTGGGACTGGCTGCTCATGAGCTTGAAAAAGTCGCGGCGGATTGCGGCCTCCAGGTTGTCCGCCACCTCCGGATTATCCTTGAGGTATTGCTTAGCCGAGTCGCGGCCCTGGCCCAGACGTGTTTCGCCCATAGAGAACCAGGAACCGGACTTCTGTACCAAATCCAGCTTCACGCCCAGGTCCAGCAGCTCGCCCAACAGGCTGATCCCCTCGCCGTACATGATGTCAAACTCCGCCTCCCGGAAGGGTGGGGCCATCTTGTTTTTCACCACCTTAGCCCGGGTGCGGTTGCCGATCATCTCCCCGCCTGCCTTCAGCGTCTCCACACGGCGCACATCGATGCGCACAGAGGCGTAGAATTTCAGCGCACGACCACCGGTCGTCACCTCCGGATTGCCGTACATGACGCCTACCTTCTCGCGCAGCTGGTTGATGAAAACCACAATGCAATGGGTCTTGTTGATGGCCCCGGCCAGCTTACGCAGGGCCTGGCTCATCAGCCGGGCATGGAGGCCCACGTAGCTGTCGCCCATCTCCCCTTCAATCTCAGCCCGGGGCACCAGGGCGGCTACGGAGTCCACCACCACCACATCCAGCGCACCGGAACGGACCAGGTACTCCGTGATTTCCAGGGCCTGTTCGCCAGTGTCCGGCTGGGAGATCAGCATATCCTCGATGTCCACCCCCAGGGCCCTGGCATAGGTGGGGTCCAGGGCATGTTCCGCGTCGATAAAGGCCACCTCGCCGCCAGCCTTCTGGGCTTGGGCGACAATGTGCAGGGCCAGGGTGGTTTTACCGGAGGATTCGGGGCCATAGATCTCGATGATACGCCCCCTGGGTACACCGCCAATCCCCAGCGCAAGGTCCAGTGCAAGGGAGCCGGTGGGGATAACCTCCACATTCAGATTTGTCTGGTCGCCCAAGCGCATGATAGAGCCCTTGCCGTACATCTTCTCGATGTTCTTCATCGCGCTCTGGATTGCCTCTTTTTTGTCGCTGGCAATTGCGGCGGTTTTGGTTAATTTTTTGTCCTTCTCAGCCATTGGTCTCCTCCTATGTCCGCGTTTTCTCTGTTTCTGTTAGTCATTTTGTATGATTCGGAGATCCTTAAAAAATGCTTCCGTCCCGATATCCACGAAAAAACCTACTGAACCTCGACGGTCTGCGCCGTGCTTCATAGTGTCTACCACGAGAACTACCTTTCCATTGATGTAAAATGTCCCGCAGCACCCCTCAATCACTGCACGCAGCTTTATCCATTCATCTAGACCAATATCGACTGGTGCTTCGTATTGTGTTATATTGCGCTCTCTGAAGTAGGAAAAGGTATACTTAGGATAGGCAAAATACTGACAGCCGTGGGCCCGTCTAACCGGGTCGTCTGTACGGCCATTGGTCGGCCGCACATAAAACGACTCAAATTGGCTGTCTTCCTCGTTGATTCGGAAAGCGATCCCAATAAACCCCCGCGCATGTCCAGGTGCATCCGGCAACAGCCGGCTGCGCATATCTACTTCGATGACCCCGTTATGAAAATTGCTCCCAGTAAGCTTCGCATAGGTGTTTTCATCCGGTTGGTCAATCTTCGCCGACTTAACTACCCGTAAAACCCTTTCGCCATCTAACTCTACATTTTCAATGGCAGTGTGAACCGCTGTGAAATAGCTCTGATCCGGCTCAACATGTCGCTCCATTATGCATCCTCCCCCTTACTGACCTGTGTTGCTTGTCTCCCCTTGTGCTTGCAGGAACCGATTCCCATATGTTCTGTCCGAAAGTCCGGACACTAAACTGCCTCCAGCAATGTCCCGCAGACTACCCTGGGGATTCCCTGGGTGTCGGGGGTGGTGATGATATCCCCAAAGCCGTAGGAGCGCATGATGCGCAGCACCGTGTCCGCCTGGCCAATCCCCACCTCAAAGCAGAGCCGGCCGCCAACCGTCAGGGCGCTGCGCCAATCCCGGGAGATGGCGGTATAAAAATCCAGGCCGTCCTCCCCGCCGCAGAGGGCCAGGTAGGGCTCAAAATCCTTTACCGAGTGTTCCAGCGTCTCCACGTCCGCCTGAGGAATATAGGGCGGGTTGCAGACAATGCACTGGAATTCCCCCACCGCCTCCGGCGGCGGCTGGAGTGCGTCCACCGCCATGACAGTCACCTGGCTGGAGAGGCCGCAGCGCCGGATATTCTGGCGGCAGAGCCGGATTGCCGGTTCGGAGATCTCCCCCAGCAGCACCCGGGAGTCGGGGGCATTGGCGGCCACCGCCAGGCCCACGCAGCCGCTGCCGGCGCACAGGTCCAGCACACGGCACCTGCCCTGCTTCTGGACATAGCGGATCGCCTCTCCGGCCAGGACCTCCGTGTCGACCCGGGGAATCAGCACCGCTTCGCTGACGTCCAGCGTCAGCCCATAGAACTCCCACTCGCCAATGAGGTAGGCCACCGGCTCGCCGTGGATGTGCCGGTCCACCAGGGCCCGGACAGCCGCCTCCGTCTCCGGCGGCACGTACAGGGGCGCATCCCGGTAAAAATCCTCCCTGGACTTGCAGCTGCCGCAGCAAACCAGCTCCCGGGCCTCCAGGCTGGCCCCCGGGAACCCCTTTTGCAGGAGTGTGCGGCGAATCTCTAAATATAGGTTGTTGTATGTGATCATGGGACCTCAACTCTCCGCGCCCGGGCGGGCGCAGGCTATTTCTCTATCTCTCAAAGTGGCGCTGCTTACCAGGCATCCTTCCCCTCTTCCTCTGGGATCACCCGCTTCATCGCCTCAATCGCGACCTCAATCATGGAGTCGTCCGGCTCGAAAGTGGTAAAATTCTGCATCCACAGCCCCGGCCTTGCCAAAAGGTTTGTGACCGGGTTGTCGTGGCCTCCTACATAGCGGTTGAATTCATAGGTAATCCCCACCACCAGCGGCAGCAGGAGCAGTTGGACCAGCATCCGCAAAAATACGTTTTCCACAGGGAACAGGGCAAATACCACGGTATTGACCAGAATCGCTACAATAATCACCACCAGCATGAAGCTGGTCCCACAGCGGGGGTGGTGCTTCGGCTGGATGCGCACGTTCTCCACTGTCAGCTCCAGCCGCTTTTCATAGCAGAAAATCGTCTTATGCTCCGCGCCGTGGTAGGAAAACACCCGCTTGATATCGCTCATCCGAGACACAGCAATCAGGTACGTCATAAAAATCGCAATGCGCAGCACCGCGTCCACCAGGTTGCGCACCAGTACACTGTCCGTCACCCGCTCCACGAAGCTGGCCAGGAAGGTGGGCAGGAGCATAAACAGCCCGATGGAGAAGCACACAGCCATCACAACGGACAAGCCAATCACCAGCTTCTCCATCTTCTCATTGCCCATCTTCTCGTCCAGCCACCGCTCGAACCGGGAGGGCTCCTCCGCACCAGCCTCCTCCGGGTAGAAGTCTGCGGAGAACATCAGCGCCTTCACGCCCTTGACCATGCTGTCCAGGAAGGTGACGCTGCCCCGGACCAGCGGCAGGCCCAGGACCGGGTAGCGGTCCCGGATGAGCCGCAGCTCCTCCTCCTTGACCACCAGGCCCTCCGGCCCCCGGACTGCAATGGCCTGCTTCTCCGGGCCGCGCATGAGGATGCCCTCAATGAGCGCCTGCCCGCCGATGGTGGTGCGGAACGCGCCCGCTTGCTTGTCTGCCATAGTTTTTTGCCTTTCTTATCCGTAAACCGCCGCACAAACGGCGTTTATTTCCTGTTTAATCGAGTTTTTCCGATTGCGGCAGCAGCTCTAGGCTGCCGGTAAGGTGATTGTCACCAGACAGCCGCCTCCGGCGGCGTTGCCAATCTCAAACGTCCCTTCGTGGAGGCGGATGATCTCGTCACACACTGCCAGGCCGATGCCGCTGCCCCGGGCCTTGGAGGAACCCTTGTAAAACTTCTGCTTGACAAAGGGCAGCTCCGCCTCCGGGACGCCGGGGCCGTAGTCCCGGACCGTGATGGTGATATGCGCATCATCACCGGACACCGCCGTGTCAATGCGCTTGCCTGCGCCGCCGTGCTTGGCCGCATTATCCAGCACGTTGCAGAACACCTGCTTGAGCCGCTCCGGGTCCGCCGGGATGGGGGCGAAGAGCTCGTCGCAGCCCTCATAGTGCAGCTCAATGGATTCCTGCTTGAACAGTTCCATATACGTGTATATTGTATCCTCAAACTCCGCCTGCAGGTCCACCTGCTCAATCCGCAGGGTGAAGCGGCCGTCCTCCATCTTGGAGAAATCCAACAGCTCCTCCACCATGTTGGTCAGGCGGCGGGACTCCTTGAGGATAATGCCCACGCCGCGCCGCAGCTGCTGGGGGTCCGTATCCTCCAGCAGGGTCTCCCCCCAGCCGTTGATGGCGGTGAGGGGGGTGCGCAGCTCATGGGAGACGGATGAGATAAATTCCGATTTGATTTTTTCGCTCTTGCTGATCTGGCTGGACATATTGTTGATGGCATCGATCAGCTGGCCGATCTCGTCCCGGTAGTGGTTTTCCATCTGCGCGCCGTAGCTGCCGCCAGCGATGCGCTTGGCCGTCTCCGTCACCTCGGCCACCGGCTCTACCACGTTGTTGATAAACACCATGTTGGACCCGTACACCATAGCGATGCACGCCACCAGCAGCCCCGCCGCCCCGGCTACCGTGATCAGCAGCTCCCGCTGCACGGCGGACATGGAGGTGACATAGCGCATAATCCCCACCACCTGCTCGTCCAGCAGCAAGGGGGCGCTGACCGCCATGATATGCTCCCCCGTGTTGGGGTCCACGCCCCGGAAGGGCTCGATCTCCCGGCTCTGGAAGGCCGCGTAGATATCCGGCGTCCCCGGGGCCATACCGGCGGTGAGGCCGTAGGAGCTGACCAGGATCTCCCCATCCGAGCCGATGAATTGCAGCTCGATCAAGTCCCGCTCCGCAAACTCCGACGCAAAGGAATTTGCGTACTGATAGAATTCCCCGTAGCTGTTCATGGTATTGCTGGTAAAGTAGTCGCTGGCATGGGTCGCCCTGGTTTTCAGGCCGTCCAGCATCATGTTATAGTAGTAGTTGACCATACCCACGCAGAAGGTGCCTACCACCAGCAGGGCGACAACAAAGATGGGGCTCAGGGAGCTGACCAGCCACCGCTTCCGCAGGCCCGTAATTTCGATTCGATTCCTGCCCATAGCCCCTCCTCCTTCTGTGCTCGTGTGGGGATTCAAAGGACGCCCCGCCGGGCGGCCTCCCGCAGCAGCGCGGGCTGGATGTCCGGGTAGGTCCAGTCCTCCGGCAGTGTTTCCAGCAGGAAGACCTGCTCGATTTCGCTGTGGAGCTCCGGGGAAAAGGATCGGATGTCCGCGTAGTAGAGCATACCAAAGCTCTCCTCCCTCTCCCGCACAACGGCATAAGCGCAGATGGAGCGGATCGAGAAATTCTTTGCGCCGGTCTCCTCCCGCAGCTCCTGGACGGCTGTCCAGCCGATATCCTCCCCCGGCTCCCGGCGCCCGCCGGGGATCTCCAGGGTGTCCCGCTCCCGGTGCTTGCAGAACACCCACTTCCCACCGCTGCGGGCGATGATTACCGCAAAGCGCAGGAGCCGGTCCTCCGCCTGATCGCAGCATTTCACTGTCACGGCTCGTCCTCCTCCATCTCCGCGTACCGCCCCAGGGCGGCCCTCACCTGCTCCCAGCTGAAGCCCCGGCGCAGCAGGGCGTCACTGGCGCGCCTGCGCTCCTTGGGGTCGGAGAGGTCCCCCCGCTTCTGGAGCAGGTGGTCAAGAATTTCCGCCGCCTCCGGCATTTCCTCCAGTGCGCTGTCCCACAGCCCCCGGTCCACGCCCCGCCGCCGCAGCTCATCCCGGACACGGGCGGGGCCATAGCCCTTGCCGCCGTAGTGCCGAACCAGGGCGGCAGCGTAGTTTTCATCGTCTACTGCCCCGATCTCCTCCAGCCAGTCCGCCGCCGCCTGGGCGTCGCCGGCATCGCTGCCCTTTTTCATCAGCCGCCGGGTCAGCTCCTGTTTGGAGAGGGCCCTGCTGCCGATCATCCGTGCCGCCGCCGCCTTGGTTCGGGAGGCTTTCGCAGAGGCGCGCAGCGCCTCCAGCTCCTCCTCCCCCAGCTCCAGGCCCTCCCGCAGGCCGAAGCGCAGCAGCTCATCCTCCGTTACACGCAGGATGCCGCCGTCCTCCAGCCGCACCAAAAAGCGCCCCTGCTTCCGCTGGGATTTTTTTACCTCTTCAACTCGCATGGATACACCTGTTTTCCACGTAACGCCCCGCGGGCCGCGCAGCGGCTCGCGGGGCGTTACCAAACGGAAAATTATTTCTTCATCAGATAGTCGTCAATGGCGCTGGCAGCGGTCTTGCCCGCGCCCATGGCCAGGATGACCGTGGCCGCGCCGGTGACAGCGTCGCCGCCGGCGTAGACCGCCTCGCGGCTGGTCAAGCCGTCCTCGTTGACGATGATGCCGCCGCGCTTGTTGATCTCCAGGCCCTTGGTAGTGGACTTGATCAGGGGGTTGGGGCTGGTGCCCAGGGCCATGATCACGCAGTCCATCTCCAGCTCAAAGTCGCTGCCCTCCTTGACGATGGGGCGGCGGCGGCCAGAGGCGTCAGGCTCGCCCAACTCCATCTCGACGCAGCGCAGGCCGGAAACGGAACCGTTCTTCGGGTCGCGCTTGTCCTCGGGGTTGTTGTAGCCCAGGATGGCGGTGGGGTTGGTGAGGGTCTTGAAGATGATGCCCTCCTCCTTGGCGTGCTCCACCTCCTCGGCACGGGCGGGGAGCTCGGCCTCGCTGCGGCGGTAGACAATGTACACATCTGCGCCCAGACGGCGGGAGCAGCGGGCCGCGTCCATGGCGACGTTGCCGCCGCCCACAACGGCCACCCTCTTGCCCTTGAGGGGCATGATGGGCGTGTCAGAGCCGTCCTTGTAAGCCTTCATCAGGTTGATGCGGGTGAGGAACTCATTGGCGGAATAAACGCCCTTGAGGTTCTCGCCGGGGATGTGCATGAACATGGGCAGGCCGGCGCCGGAGCCGATGAACACAGCCTCGAAGCCGGACTGCTCCATCAGCTCGTCGATGGTGATGGAGCGGCCCACGACCACATTGGTCTCGATCTTGACCCCCAGCTCCTTGAGCCCGTCCACCTCCTTCTGGACGATGGACTTGGGCAGACGGAACTCGGGGATGCCGTAAACCAGCACGCCGCCGGCCAGGTGCAGGGCCTCATAGACCGTGACCTCATAGCCCTTCCGGGCCAGGTCGCCGGCGCAGGTGAGGCCGGCAGGGCCGGAGCCGATGATGGCTACCTTGTGCCCGTTGGAGGCGGGCTTGACAGCCTTCTCCGTGGCGTTGGCGTTGTGCCAGTCGGCCACAAAACGCTCCAGGCGGCCGATGCCCACGCTCTCGGCCTTGATGCCGCGCACACACTTGCTCTCGCACTGGGTCTCCTGGGGGCAGACGCGGCCGCACACGGCGGGCAGCGCGCTGTCCTTGGCGATGATCTGATAGGCGGCCTCGAAGTCGCCCTCCGCCACCTTGGCGATAAACTCAGGGATATGGATCTTCACGGGGCAGCCGGCCACGCAGGGCATGTTCTTGCAGTTGAGGCAGCGCTGCGCCTCGTCAATGGCCTGCTCCTTGGTGTAGCCCAGGGCCACCTCTTCAAAGTTGCCGCTGCGGACCACGGGGTCCTGATGGGGCATAGGATTCTTGTTGGGACTCATATTGGCCATGTCACTTTACCTCCTGCTTGAACAGATTGCACGTCTCTTCCCGGGCGTGCAGCTCGAAATCCCGGTACATTGCGCCGCGGGCCATGGCCTCGTCGAAGTCCACCAGGTGGCCGTCGAACTCGGGGCCGTCCACGCAGGCGAACTTTGTCTCGCCGCCCACGCTCAGGCGGCAGCCGCCGCACATGCCGGTGCCGTCGATCATGATGGGGTTCATGCTGACTACGGTGGGGATGTTGTACTCCTTGGTCAGCTGGCAGACGAATTTCATCATGATCACCGGGCCGATGGCGATGACCCTGTCATACTTCACGCCCGCGTCGATCTGCTCCTTGAGCAGCTCAGTGACCAGGGCCTTCTTGCCGTAGGAGCCGTCGTCAGTACCGATGATGAGGTTGGTGCTGGCCGCCTCGAACTCATCCTTGAGGATGATCAGATCCTTGTTGCGGAAGCCCACGATCAGGTCCACATGGCAGCCGTCGTCGTGGAGCTTCTTGGCCACAGGGTAGGCAATGGCGGTGCCCACGCCGCCGCCGATGACAGCCACGCGCTTGAGGCCCTCCGTCTCGGTGGCCCGGCCCAGGGGGCCGACGAAGTCCTGGATATACTCGCCTTCCTCCTTGTGGTTGAGCTTCTCCGTGGTTGCACCGACAATCTGGAAGATGATGGTAACTGTACCAGTCTCCCGGTCATAGGCGGCAATGGTCAGGGGGATGCGCTCGCCGTTCTCATCCACACGCAGGATGATGAACTGGCCCGGCTCCGCCTTGCGCGCCACGGCGGGAGCCTCGATCTCCATCAGGGTAACGGTGGGGTTCAGAACCCTCTTCTTGACAATCCGATACATTAGTCTTTCCTCTTTCCCCTTAGATTCGGTTACTTTGCGGTTTCCGTATGGCCTATGCATACTGTCCTCATTCTATCACAGCCGTCCCGTCCCGTCAATTTCATTTTTCTCATTCCCGGGTCAAAAAAGGGAAAATCCTGACGGAGCCTGCCACACTGCGGTATGATAGGGCTTGACAGCGCAGGAAGGAGGTATGATCGCCATTTCAAACAACACATACGCATATGTCCGCGTCAGCACCCGGGACCAGAATGAGGACCGGCAGCTGATGGCTCTGGACGGGCTGTCCATCCCGGAGAAAAACATCTTCCTGGACAAGCAGTCCGGCAAGGACTTTGAGCGGCCCCAGTACCGGCGGCTGGTGAAAAAGCTGAAGCCGGACGACCTGCTCTACATTAAAAGCATCGACCGGCTTGGGCGCAATTATGAGGAAATCCTGGAGCAGTGGCGGGTCCTCACCAAGGAAAAACGGGTGGATATCGTGGTGCTGGACATGCCGCTTCTGGACACCCGGCGGGGCAAGGACCTGATGGGCGCTTTCCTCAGCGACATTGTTTTGCAGGTGCTCTCCTTTGTGGCGGAGAACGAGCGCACCTGCATCCGCCAGCGGCAGTCGGAGGGCATCGCGGCGGCCAAGGCGCGAGGCGTGAAATTCGGCCGCCCGCCTACCCCCCTGCCCGACAATTTCCATCAGGTCCACCAGGATTGGCGGGGCAAAAAAATAACGCTCCAACAGGCGGCGAAGGCGTGTTCGATGCCGGTTGGAACGTTTTATGCAAAAGCAACCCGTTTTGAGAATTCGACATAATAAAGCTACTCCATAATTTGCAAAGGTGTACCTTTGCAAATTAAGGTTGCTTTTGGCTTACAGTTTACTATTCGGCATAGCAGATGGAAAATTAAGAGGGTAAGAAGAAAATTTTTGCAGAGAATTCCTGTTTTGCAAAGGTACACCTTTACAAATCCCCGAGAGGAGGCGGACCCATGGAGCCCCAGACGAGCGAGACCCGCGCCGGCGGCGAACGGGCAACCCAATACACCGTCATCAAAGTCCGCCTCCATCCCACCGCAGAACAGGCGGAGCTGATGGAAAAAACCTTCGGCTGCTGCCGCTACCTCTGGAACAGGATGCTGTCCGACGTGCAGGAGTTCTACGCCGCTACCGACGTCCACTACATCCCCACGCCGGCCCACTACAAAAAAGAAGCGCCGTTCCTCAAGGAGGTCGACAGCCAGCCGCTGTGTACCGTCCACCAGAACCTGCGCCGGGCGTTTCTGGATTTCTTCCGCAATCCCGCCAGCTTTGGCTACCCGCAGTTCAAAACCAAGAAGGCCCGGCGGGACGCTTTTACCGTCTACTGCCGCCCCTACCGCACCGGCCCCTCCATCCGCTTGGCTGAAAACGGAATCCAGATGCCCAAGCTGGGACTGGTCGCGGCTACGATCCACCGCAGGCCGCTCCACTGGTGGTCCCTGCGGTCCGTCACTGTCAGCAAAACCAAATCCGGCAAATACTTCTGCGCTGTCACTTTTGGTTATGAGGCAAAGCAGCCGGAGGCCGTCAGCCCCGCACCGGACAAAACCTTGGGGCTGAGCTTCTTCCCCTCCCGTTTCTATGTGGACAGCGAGGGCGGCAGCCCATCCCTGCCCCCGCTGGCGAAATCCCGGGAAAAGCTGTCCCGGATGCAGAAAAAGCTTGCCCGCATGGAGCGGGGCTCCCGGAACTACGAAAAACAGCTGCATAAAATCCGGCTCCTCCACGAGCGCACCGCCAATCAGCGGCGGGACTTCATCCACAAGGAAAGCAGGCGGATAGCCAACGCCTGGGACGCCGTGTGCGTGAGGGAAACCAACCTGTCCGAGCTCTCGCAGAAGCTCAAGCAGGCCAACGTGCTCGACTACGGGTTCGGGATGTTCCGGGAATGCCTGCAATATAAGCTCGAGCGGCAGGGGAAGGCGCTGATTACCGTCAGCCGCTTCACCCCCACCGCCAAAACCTGCCATGTGTGCGGCGCCATCGACGAACGCCCCCACGAGCAGGACTGGGTCTGCCCGGCCTGCGGCGCGGCCATCGTCCGGGAGGTCAACTCCGCCCGGAATATCCGCGACGCGGGCCTGGCCGGGTAAACACCACGACCTGCCGCCGGCCGGGACGCCGGTGGAATGCCCATGGCGCGGCCTGGGAAGCGTTGATTGGAGCGGCAAAGCCTTTGCCCCTGCAATCAACGCTCCCCCAAGGGCTGTCAAGTGGGAATCAAAAGAGGGCAACCCCGCTGCGCGGGCGCGCCCGAAGCCCGCAAGGGCAGTCCACTCAACATAATATTATATAGTCGAAACGGCTGAGAAACGGTAAAGTTCGGCGGCTAAAACAGGGCGTGGACTGCGTTGTCGTCCTTGGCGGGCGTCAGCCCGCCTGCGTCCTCCGCCTTGCCACACCCCGTTTTTCCCTGCCTCCTTTTTACCGTTTCTCAACCGCTTCGACTATATTTCCCCAGCACGGGCACAGCCAGGACGGCGTGCCAGGAGAACGAAGTAAGGAGATGTCATCCATGCTGTGTATTTCCATGAAAGCCGGCGACTATTTCACCGTCGGTGATGACACTGTCGTCCAGTTCGACCGCCTCAACGGCGACAGGGTCCATCTGACCGTCAACGCGCCCCGGGAGGTCCCCATCCTGCGCGGGGATGTGCTGGAGCGGAACGGCGGCCAGCGCCCCGCCTGCGTGATGGGCGTCTCGCCGCGGCACACGCGGCAGCTCCCCTGGAACCATGCAAAAAAGCAGGCGTTACAGGAGCTGCGGCAGGCGCTGGCGCAGATGGAGGACGGGCCGGAGGCCCGGCTCCTGCGCGAAAAGCTGGACTGCATTTTCCCTCCCCTCCGGGAGGACGCCGCCGGACCGGCGGTCTGAGAACCTGATCGGTTTCAACCGGCTGACGAGCCGCTTGAAATAAAGTACCGCGCCCAAGGCCCTAGCCCGCCGTGGCCACAGCGGGCGGGATGCAAGGACGCACCACAGACCTGTGCCTTAGTAAATGGATGCTCTGAGGCACATTAATAGACCGAAAGGAGTCAAACAATGCGGATTCAACACAATATTATGGCGATGAACGCCTACCGCAACTACAACACCAACACCTCCGCCCTGAGCAAGAACCTGGAGAAGCTGTCCTCCGGCTACAAGATCAACCGCGCCGGCGACGAC
>JAAWKB010000068.1 GCA_022797115.1 Oscillospiraceae bacterium | reverse complement strand
AAACGCACATGGTACTCGTCAAAGGTGCGCTTCAAAAGCCCCACTTCAACCACGTCACGCCCGATTCGGCTTTGGTCTTTGATGATAACCGTTGCCACGCTCCCCGCCCGGATTTCGTCTAACATTGCGTCCAGCCCCGGACGCTTGAACGTAGTTCCCCGGATTCCGTCATCTGTAAAGTGCCGGATATTGGTAAAGCCGTTTTTTCTTGCGTAGTCCTCTAAAATCCGCTTCTGCAATAGCGGATCGGGCAGGCTGACCGAAGCAGAACGATCACCCTGTATGATCGGCTAAACTGATTTTCTGTCCATATCCTTTATGCGCTTTGGCTAAATTCTTCCGAAAAAGCAGCGATGACCTGATCCAATGTATCTTCTACCTGTGATCGTGCATCTGGATCTCCTATGACTCGAAAACAGTACAAGATATTTCCGTACGCTTGGTAGGCCGTATTGGAAAAATATTCGTTTGTAGTTTCCGAGCTGATTTGTAATTGTGAATCGTCTACCTGCTTCAGGTAATTTTGCCTTTCTATTTCAATGCCCCATCCACTGTCCGATGGCTTTGTATCTGCCGGGTCTCCATAGAGCGTAGCATCAATGGTGACTCGAATATCCCCATTCCTATACCCACTCTGAACACTGATCCATTCTACATGTGCATCTTCCGTCCCGTACCAGCTTGCCTGTATGCGCGGAGCATCCATAAAACCGGCTGGCATGGCTACATAGGTAGCCTGTTCCAGCCAAGTACATTCTTCCACAGGATTCGGGATGAAAAATCCTAAGAATGTTTCGCATTCAGCCCAATCGTCGAAACTTCGCTGACAGTATCCAGGCAAATGGCTGGAAAACATTTTACTTTCCCGACTCAGCAAATTCCATGAATCCCATTCACGCTGTAGATCATTGTACACATCCTGAGATATAGAATCAGAGGAAATTGGTTCCAGACAGTTCTGATCGCCTTGACACCCGGCCAGCAGAACAGTAGTTAATGCAAACAACAGCGTCCATATTTTTTTCATTATGACACCCTCCATTCTTTAGGTTTTATCGGTCAAATGATTGTCTTTCTTTCTCAATAATACATCATTACGTTACTATTGTACCGTATTCTTCTGCTGATTTCAAGGTACAAAACGAGTATGAACGTATCAGCTCTCGCTATTGAAGGGATTTCTGCCCCCGCTTGCCGCTTGACTTTAATACGAAACCGTACTATAATACCTTTCGGGATTTAGTACGGAATCGTACTATAGCAAGGAGGACTGACGCGATGACGGATTACCGGGAATGGAACCGGCGGCTGGTGGCCGCACTGAACATCTCCGATGGGACCTACTACCGCTGGGCGCGCAGGAGCGGTATAACCTGGCACACACTGAGCCTGCTCTATGCCCTGGACGATGGGCAGCCCCACTCCCAAAAGCAGATTTGCGAGGAGTGGCTGATCCCTAAAACCACAATTAACACCGTGGTCAAGACCTGCCAGGAGGCGGGGTATATCACGCTCCAGGCCATGCCGGACCAGCCCCGGCAGCGTCAGATCTGCCTGACCGAGGCAGGACGGGCCCACGCCAGGCAGGTGCTGGAGAGCCTTTACCAGGTGGAGGACCGGGCGATGGAGGCGACGCTGCGCCGTTTCCCGGAGAGCTTTGTCCCGGCCATGGCGTATTATGCCGCCCAGATGAAAGCGGCCTTTGAGGAATATTCTATCGAAAACGAGGTCGACGCATCCCATGAGAATTCAACTGTCTGAACATTTCACCTATTCCAAGCTGCTGCGCTTCACCCTCCCGTCCATCATTATGATGATCTTCACCTCTATCTATGGCGTGGTGGACGGCATTTTCGTCTCTAACTTTGTCGGCAAAATCCCCTTTGCGGCGATTAACCTCATCATGCCCCTGCTGATGGTCCTGGGCGCGCTGGGGTTCATGATCGGCACCGGCGGCACCGCCATCACGGCCAAGACCCTGGGGGAGGGGAAACCGGAGCAGGCTAACCAATATTTTTCCCTGCTGGTCTATGCCGCTGCCATCGGCGGCATTGTCATCTCCCTGTTGGGGGAGCTGGCGCTCCGCCCCGTGTCTGCCGCCCTGGGGGCCACGGGGGAGATGCTGGAGGACTGCGTGCTGTATGGCAGAATCCTCCTGGCAAGCCAGCCCTTTTTCATTTTGCAATACGTTTTCCAGAGCTTCTTTGTGGCGGCGGAAAAGCCGAAGCTGGGGCTCTATATCACCGTGGGGGCCGGTATGACGAACATTGTACTGGACATGCTGCTGGTGGCGGTGTTCCCCATGGGGCTGGCCGGGGCGGCAGTGGCCACGTCTGTCAGCCAGCTGGTGGGCGGCCTGGCGCCTGTCTTTTACTTTGCCCGGAAAAACAGCAGCCTCCTCCGCCTGGGAAAAACGCGCTGTTACGGCCGCGTCCTGCTGCGGGCCTGCACCAACGGTTCCTCCGAGCTGATGAGCAATATCTCCAGCTCCGTTGTTACCATCCTGTACAACTTCCAGCTCATGCGCCTGGCTGGGGATGACGGCATCGCGGCTTATGGCGCGGTGATGTATGTTGCCTTCATCTTCGCCGCCATCTCCATCGGCTACGCCGTCGGCAGCGCCCCCCTCATTGGCTACCACTACGGCGCAGGCAACAGTGGGGAGCTGCAAAGCCTCCTGCGCAAGAGCCTGGTGCTGACCGGCGTGGCCGGTGCGGCGATGGCCGCCTTGGCTGCGGCGGCTGCCTCACCGCTGGCGGGTATCTTTGTGGGCTACGACAGGGAGCTGTTTGATATCACGGTACACGGTATGCGGCTGTTCTCCGTCTCCTTCCTCTTCAGCGGCTTCAATATTTTTGCCTCATCCTTCTTCACCGCGCTGAATAACGGCTTTGTATCCGCCGCCATCTCCTTTTTACGGACGCTGGTGTTCCAATGCGCCGGTGTGCTGATCCTGCCCGCATTCCTGGAGCTGGACGGGATCTGGCTGTCTGTCACGGCGGCGGAGATTGCCGCGTTGGTGGTCTCGATGCTGTTTTTTGCGGCCAACCGGCGGACATACCAATATTGACCCATGCGCCAGCGGGGTGTCCGCCCGCAGCAAGAGGCCCCGGCGTCATAGGCCGGCAGCTGTAAAGCAGTACTTGCTGTGAAGGGGCTTGACTTGGAGTCCACTTCAGGGATTAACATAGAGGCATATTTGAAAATTGTCCTACAAGAGATGCAGGGGATTTTCAGAAATCTGAGTCAAGTTGGAGGGACCTATCATGGTAAAGCAGACAGCAGGCCGCAATCAGCTGGGGGGCTTTGCCCCGAAGTTCGCAGAGCTCAATGACGACATCCTCTTTGGCAGGGTATGGTCCAGGGAGGGGCAGCTCTCCCTGAAAATGCGCTCCATCCTCACCGTCACGGCGCTAGTCAGCAAGGGGCTGGTGGACAGCTCCTTCCAGTTCCACATGCAGAGCGCCAAGGCCAACGGCGTGACCAAAGGGGAAATGGCAGAGATCTTGACCCATCTGGCCTTCTATGCCGGGTGGCCCAACGCCTGGGCGGCATTCCGGGTTGCGGTGGAGGTCTACAAGGATGATTCCGGAGCGGACGGCGGATTATTTGGCCTGGGCCAGCCCAACGAGGCGTTTGCCCAATATTTTGTGGGCAACAGCTACCTCAAGCCCCTGACCAACCCCCAGGAAACGGTATTCATGGCCAACGTGACCTTTGAGCCGGGCTGCCGGAACAACTGGCACATCCATCACGCCGCCAGGGGCGGCGGGCAGATCCTGCTCTGCACCGGGGGCCGGGGCTGGTATCAGGCGTGGGGGAAGGAGGCGCGGGAGCTTCTGCCCGGCGATGTGGTCGCCATCCCCGCCGAGGTGAAGCACTGGCACGGCGCGGCCAAGGACAGCTGGTTCTCCCATGTGGCAGTGGAGTGTCCCGGGGATGAGACGTCCAACGAGTGGTGTGAGCCGGTAGACAGCGGCCTGTACGGCTCTCTGACATGAGCGGCTATAGGGGTCTGATCCGGTGATAGCAGGAGCAGCGGGGGATCGTCCGATGGACGGTCCCCCGCTGCTTTTGTTCATAGAGGAAATGCAGGCCCTTTCCAAGAGAAGGTTTGTTAAGGGGGGATTTCACCAATAAGGCAAAATCCCCCCTTAGGCTGGAATTGATTGAGATGCAAAAATTGAAATGCCGATTTATATTGCGTTCGTACTTCCGATTTCAAGCAAATTTCCCTCTGGGTCGGCCACATAAAAATTACGAATACCGAAAGGATAGGTAATGGGTTCTCCCGATGGAAACTGCGCCCCTAACTTCGACAGACGCTCATATTCTGAATCTACATCAGCAAAACTGGGCAGCCAAAGGGCAATTTCAAAAGTCTGGTTGATATCCTTTGGTGGAACATAGTCCATCCCCATTGCTCTGACAAATTCCTCCCGGCTATACATAAACAGGGATAATTCACCACTTGCTGTTTCAAAGTCTGCAAACGCGCCGCCATCCCATTGAGTTTGAAAGCCTAATATATCTCGATAAAATCGAACCATATTATCTATATTACCAACCAGCAGGCCCGCACCTACACGCACTTTTTTCCCATTCACTGCCATCATCTCCTTTATGCTGCAACGCCTGGCTTGTCGAATTGATATGGGCAAAGTATACCACCGGACCGGACGAAATTCGACCTCTTTTCAGAAGCCCTCAAAGATTGAAGCAGAATGAAAATTCCCAGTCCTGCTCCCCGTTGACCTGATAGGCCCGCTCCACATCCGCCCCCCAGCTGTCAATGCCGCCCACGCCCCGCATAGCCCCGCAGACGGTCACTACCGTGCGCACGGGCTGAGGCAGCTCATCCCGGTGCATCGCCTGCTCCAGCTGCTGGGGGGTGTAGGGGACGGCGGAAAAGGCAAAGGGTCTGTCCGCCATCTCCAGCGCCAGGGACGCGCCGCCGCGCATGTGCAGGACAGCGGCCCGGGTGTCCACATGGCAGCCGCACTCCTGGGGGACCAGGTAGGCGGGGACATGGGGTTGCTCCTGGTGCCAGCCAAAGACGCCGCCCCGCTTCCGATCCGGGTAGGTCTCTCCGGACAGGCCCAGCCACCGCACTGTCTCCACCGGGACCGGTGTTGCGAACCGCAGGCCCAGCAGCGGCAGCTGTGGCCGCCCCGCCTGGCCGCAGTAGCGGACGTTGACCCGCACACAGCCGGAGCCGTCCACCGTATACGTCACCTCGGTGCACAGCCCTGGGATGACAGGGGCCGTGTACGTATACCGGATGCTGGCCTCATCCCCGCTCTCCCGCAGGAGCTGGAACTGGGCGCACTTCTGCCATGCATCCGCCGCCGACCAAACCGCGCTGTTTACAGCAAAACCATTGCCCCGGTCGTTCTCCGTCGGGGCCCGCCAATAGGCCGGACGGGGGGCGCGCCACAGCCACTCCCGTCCTCCCGTGACCAGGGAAACCGGCCCGCCCTCCACACAGGAAAATAACACCTCAAAGCCCCTGCCCCGGACGCCCAGCGCGCCGTCGCCGTGGATGATGCGCAGGGGGGCGGGCTCTTTTCCCGGCAGAGGTGCGGCGGACGCCTCCGCCCGGCGGTTGGCCGCGTCGTGGGCGGCCCGCTCCTCACAGGAGGCATACCAGTAGCGCACCTCCTGCATGGCGGGCTTCTCCTGCCCGTCGGCAAAAACAATCCCATTGCCGCTGAAGGCGTAGTCGCTCTGCCGGTCGCCAAAGTCCCCGCCATAGCCCAGCACCCGCCGCCCATTGCAATCTGTGCGCCAAAGGGCCTGGTCCATATAGTCCCAGATAAACCCGCCCTGGTACTGGGGGAATTCCTCCCCCAGGCGGATATAGCTCTCCATGCCGCCCAGGGAGTTGCCCATGTCGTGCATATACTCGCAGAGCAGGAAAGGCTTTTCCGGATGGCCCTGCAAATATTCCCGGATGGCCTCCGGCGGGGCGTACATCCGGCTCTCCACGTCAGAAATCCGGTCAAAGGCCCGGTTGTGAAAAACCCCCTCGTAGTGGACCAGACGGCTGGGGTCGCTGGAGCGGAGGAACTCCGCCATAGCCAGGATATCCTCCCCGGCGTAGGATTCGTTGCCGCAGGACCAGAGGATCACCGAGACATGGTTCTTGTCCCGCTCGAACATGGACCGGGCCCGGTCCACCACACACGCCCTCCACTCCGGCAGGCTCCCCGGCACATTCCAGCTGGGGTCAATCCCGCACGGCTTCTGCCAGGAGCCGTGGCTCTCCAGATTGGCCTCGTCCATCACATAGATGCCGTGTTTGTCGCACAGATGATACCAAGCTGTCTGGTTGGGATAGTGGCAGGTGCGGACCGCATTGATGTGGTTCCGGCGGAAGGTGTCTATGGCGGCCTCCATGTCCCTTAAACCGATGGCCCGGCCGTGGTCCGGGTTCCACTCGTGGCGGTTGACACCGTTGAAGACAATCCGCTCCCCATTGAGCAGCATCAATCCGTTTCTCAGCTCAAACCGCCGGAATCCAACCTGGTAGGGAACCACCTCCGCGACCGCCCCGTCCTGTGCCGTGAGGGTCAGCGTCACCTGGTACAGCTCCGGCGACCCGTGCTGCCAGGGGAGGGCGTTTTCAAACCGGAATGTCTGGCTGCGCAGGTACTTCCCTTCCCTGCGCAGCGCCAGCTCCCCCGCAAACAGGACGCCCTGGGCCGGATGGGAAACCCGGCAGGATATCCCGCCGGCCTGCCCGTCCAGCAGCAGGCGGATGGAGAGGGTCCCGGTGCGGCTTTCCGCCTCCCAGTCCGCTTGCAGCCATACGTCCTCCAGATGGGGCTCCGGCTTGGCGTACAGGAACACGGAGCGGAAAATCCCGCTGAACCGGAAGAAATCCTGGTCCTCCAGCCATGCCGCGCTGCTGCGCTGGTAGACCTCCACACACAGCCGGTTGCCCCTCTCCTGGATATAGGGCGTCAGATCAAAGTCCGACGGGGTGAAGCTGTCCTCGCCATAGCCCACAAATTGCCCGTTGAGCCAGACATAGAACGCCTGCTCCACGCCCTGGAAACTGATGCAGACCCGCTTTCCCCGCAGGCCGGGTTCCAGATCAAATTCCCGCACATAGCTGCCCACGCTGTTGCTGTCCCAGTCGATCTGCGGGGGCCGCAGCCCGGCGCGGCCATCCCAGGGGTAGAGCGAGTTGATATATTGGATCTGCCCAAAGCCCTGCAATTCGATGTGCCCCGGCACCTGGATCGTGCCAAAGGCGGAGCTGTCGTACCCCGTCTGCCAGAAGTCCGCCGGGCGGACGGCAGGGGCCTTGCTCCACGCAAAGCGCCACACCCCGTCCAGGCTCTGGCGCAGGGAGGATTCCCCTTGCGCCATCTCCTGGGCGGAGGCGTAGCATACGTGGTCGGAGTGGGCGTCCAGCCGGTTCACCTGGAACACAGTGGGATCGTCCAGCCATCTGAGATTTGCCTCCATGGTGCGCCCTCCCTTATTTCCCAATTCTCGCCTGGAGCTCCCGCAGGGTCACTGTGTAGGCCTCCCGCTCGTGGGGCAGCACAGGCAGCTGCTCCGGCAGGGGCCAGCCCTTGTGGTGGAAGAGACGGCGGACGATAAGATCCAAAAAGTCCGGGTTCTTCACCAGCACCGGGCCGGTAATATGGGTAGCAAATACATTTCCGGAGACATAGCCCTCCGCGCCCCCCTCCGCGTCGTTGCCGAAGCCCAGCTGGAGGGATGGGAACAGGGGCGTTGTAATACCGCTGGTGGTGCTGCACTTGTTCATAAAGCCCACCACCGGGGTCTCCCAGAGGGTGGGGAGGGCCACTACATCCCCCGGTGTGCGCCGGTCGGTCTCCACACTGGTGAAGTCCGCCAGGGCGAAGCCGGGCCAAACCGTCCCCTTGGCGTCGGTGACGGATGCGCCCAGGGTCTCCATCGCGTTCCCTGTGAAGAGGAGGACGGCCCCCCGGTCCGCCGCTGAGCGCAGGAACGGGCCGTCCCGGTCCGCCGTGGCCAGTACGCCCTTCTGTTTGCGCTCAGTGCCCGCACCCATGTAGATCAGGTCCGCCGCGCCGAAATCCGGCGCATCCCCGCTTGCCGCCGCCTGTACCGACGTCTGGACGCCCATGGCCGCCAGGTGGCGGCACAGGATGGCTACGTTGGCGTATTCACCGTACAGGGACATGGCGTCCGGGTACAGATGCAAAATTGTCAATTCCATTGCCGTTTCCTCCTTACCTCTCCTGCTGGACCAACCCCAGGAGCTTATCCCGGTCGGAGAAGCAGGTGACTACATACAGCTCCTCGCTCCCGCCGTCCTTGAGCGCCTCTACCGCCTGGGGCACGGTCTTGTAGCAGGAGACCTTCTCTCCCGGGACATTGGAGCAGTCAAAGCGCAGGGCCAGGTCGTTGACGTACTTCCCGCACAGGAGGACCTGCTGGACGTGGCCGCAATCGAGCTGGTCAAAATCGATGTCCCACAGCCAGCTGGTCTCGCCGGTGAAATACTTCCGGCTGATGTCATCCACGATAATCAGCACCGCGCAGGGCTCCTTCGCGGCGCGGATGTAGCCCAGGTTGGTGTCGTAGGCCACGGAGTTTTCGTGCTTGCTGGTCAGGAGGGTCCCGTGGTGGGAGCCCAGGGTAAACTGGACCATGCGGCCGTTTTTCAGCACATAGTTGTTGATAACCGCGGCCATGACGCTCTTCTCCACCCCCACCAGGGAGCAGACCGACCAGGCCGCCAGAATGTTGTACACATTATAGATGCTGTGGAACGCCAGCTGGATCTCCGTGTCCCCATCCAGCACCAGCCGCCCCTTTTCCAGATCCAGCTCCGTGACGGCATAATCCGTCTCGTGGCGGTGATAGCCGCAGACCGCGCAGCGGTAGCTGCCGATATGCTCATAGTGATAGTAGGCGTACTCCATCCGCCCCCCGCACACCGGGCAGAGGGCCCCGTCATTGTAGGCGCCGCGGTGCTCCGGCGCACTGATGGAGCACCTGTCCAGGCCGAACCACTTCACCTTCTCATGGCCGTTGGCAAAGCAGGAGACCAGGGGGTCGTCCGCGTTGAGCACCAGGGTGCTGTCCGGGTGGATGGCGGGCAGGATGGCGTCATAGACCCACTCCGGGTGGCCGTTCCGGGTCAGCTGGTCCCGGTAGAGGTTGGTGATGGCGAAGTGGGTGGGGTGGAACCAGCGGAAGGAGCGGCGGGCATACCGCTCGTCGCTCTCCAGCAGCAGCACGTCCCCCCGCATCCGGCCCCGCAGGGAGCTGTTGCAGAGGATGAGCGTGGTCACGCCCTCGATCTGGTTGGAGCCCTCCTCGTTGTAGACCACCCGCTTCCCGCTCTTGCGCAGGATGGCGGCGATCATCTCCACGGTGGAGGTCTTGCCGTTGCTGCCGGTGACAGCGATGATGTAGCCCGGCAGCTTCACCCGCCCCAGCACATCGGGGCAGATTTTCAGCGCGTACTTTCCGGGCAGGCTGCTGCCCTTGCCCACCAGCTTCCCCACAAAGCGCAGGAGCTTGCAGGTAATAATCGCCAGAATCATTCTCATATGGAACCGCTCTCCTTTACTAAGGTATCGTCTAAAAACGCCTCTACCGCCCGGTTAAAGTCCCCGGGCCGCTTCGCGGCAATAAAGTGATCCCCTGCCAGTGTCACCAGCCGGCTGTCCGGCAGGCTCCGGGCAATCAGCCTGGAGTGGGACGCCCGGATCATATCCCGCGTCCCAACGATCACCAGCGTGGGGACATGCAGGCTGCGCAGCGCCTCCGGCGGGATGTGGGGCTCGTTGACCATGAGGCCCAGCAGCTCCGCGTTCCGCCTTGCCCGGGGGCTGCGCTTGGCAAACCGGGAGGCCATCCAATACCCCAGCACAATGGGGAGCTGCACAGCCCCCTTCACCCCGGAGGGGTCAAGGTTTGCCCCATTGAGTATGAGCCGGCCCACCCGCTCCGGGTGGGCCAGAGCAAACGTCAGGGCGATATTGCCCCCGTCGCTGAACCCCAGGATGTCCGCCCGGCCGATGGCCTGTGCGTCCATAAAGCCCAGCAGGTCGGCGGCAAACTGGCGGATGGTGAAGGGGGCCGTCCCCCGGGGAGACTTCCCGTGTCCCCGCGTATCCAGGGCGTACACAGTGTATTTTTTAGAAAAATATGCCGTTTGCTGCGCAAAATAGCCCCCATCCTCACCGTTGCCGTGGAGCAGCAGCAGGGGCGGCCCCTCGCCGCAGCGGGTGTCATGCAGTGTGATATCCGGCACGGGTTCCTCCTTACAGCTTTCTTATCTGAAGAGCCGTTTAAAGTTCTTTTTTGATTCTTTTTTCTTTCAAGAAAAAAGAATGGCCGCCTACCGCTCCAACCAGATCATCAGCGCGGCCACGTCCGCGGGGGACACGCCGGAGATCCGCGCCGCCTGGCCCAGGTTCACCGGCCGCACAGCGGCCAGCTTCTCCCGCGCCTCCAGGCGCAGGCCCTGGATGGCGGCATAGTCGGTATCCGGCGGAAGGGCGCGCCGCTCCATGCGGTGGAGCTCCGCCACCTCCTGGAGCTGGCGTTGGATATACCCCTCGTACTTGATGGAGATCTCCACCTGCTCCGCCACCTCCGCCGGCAGCTCCGGCATGTCCGGGTCGAACTGCCGCAGGTCGGCGTAGCGGACCTGGGGGCGGCGCAGCAGGGCGATAAGGGGCGCGCCGTCTGAGGCCGGGGAGGTGCCCCGCGCGGTCAGGAAGGCGTCCAGCTCCGGGGAGGGGGCCACGCCATGGGAGGCAAGGCGCTTGATCTCCCGGCGCACAGCGGCATACTTGGCCTCCACCTGCGCAAGGCGTTCCTCGGAGACCAGCCCGATCCGCCGGCCGATGGGGCACAGCCGCTCGTCCGCATTGTCCTGCCGGAGCAGCAGGCGGTACTCGCTGCGGCTGGTCATCATCCGGTAGGGCTCGTCCGTGCCCTTTGTGACGAGATCGTCAATGAGCGTGCCAATATAGGATTGCCCCCGGCTGAGCACCAGCGGCGCATCCCCCCGCTGGGCCAGGGCCGCGTTGACCCCCGCCACAAAGCCCTGGACCGCTGCCTCCTCATAGCCGGATGAGCCGCAGAACTGCCCCGCGCCGTAGAGGCCGGGGAGCTTCTTACACGCCAGCGTAGGCGTCAGCTCCAGGGGGTCGACGCAGTCGTACTCAATGGCGTAGGCGGGACGCATCATCTCCGCATGTTCCAGCCCGGCGATGGTGTGGAGCATCTCCAGCTGGACCTCCTCCGGCATGGCGGAGGAAAAGCCCTGGATGTACAGCTCCTCCGTGTCCAGCCCCATAGGCTCGATGAAAAGCTGATGGCGGGGCTTGTCCGCAAAACGAGTGACCTTCGTCTCAATGGACGGGCAGTAGCGGGGGCCCACCCCCTCGATGGCCCCGCTGTGCATGGGGGAGCGGTCCAGGTTCTCGCGGATGATCCGGTGGGTCTGCTCGTTGGTGTAGGTGAGGTAGCAGACCGCCCGGTTGACCGGGGCCTGCGCCGTCTCAAAGGAGAAGGGCATGGTCTGGCTGTCCCCTTCCTGCCGCTCCATCCTGGAGAAATCCACGCTGCGGGCGTTGATACGGGGCGGGGTTCCGGTCTTGAACCGGCGCAGGGAGAGGCCCATGCCCGCCAGGCAGCCCGTCAGCCGGGTGGCGGCAAACATGCCGTCCGGCCCGCCATCCTGCACGCACTCGCCCACAATGGTGCGTCCATTGAGATACGTCCCTGAGCAGACAATGGCGGCTTTGACGGCAAATACCGCCCCCGTGTGGAGCACCACATGGGAGACTGCGCCGTCCGTCAGGCGGATTTCCGTCACCTCCCCCTGCCGGAGGGTCAGGTTCTCCTGCCGCTCCAGCGTGTGCTTCATCACCTGCTGATAGAGGCGGCGGTCCGCCTGGGCCCGCAGGCTGTGGACGGCGGGGCCCTTCCCCCGGTTGAGCAGGCGGTATTGGATGCAGGCCCTGTCCGCCGCCTTGGCCATCTCCCCGCCCAAGGCATCCAGCTCCCGGACCAGATGGCCCTTCCCGGTCCCGCCGATGGCGGGGTTGCAGGGCATGTTGCCCACGGCGTCCAGGTTGATGGTAAAGCAGATGGTTTTCCGGCCCAGCCGGGCGGCGGCCAGGGCCGCCTCAATCCCGGCGTGCCCCGCGCCGATCACTGCAATATCATATTGTCCGGCTAAAAATTCTTTCATACCGCTATCCTGCTCTCCGCACCGTTTTTCTTTCCAAGCAGAACCTCCGTATAAGTCCGCTTGACCGCTCTGTCCCTCAGCCGGTCAGCCGCCCCGCTCCATGGTCAGGGCCACCACCTGGGGCCGGTTAAACAGGCGGAAGCTGGGGCCGGGGTTCCCCAGGCCCCTGGAGACGAAAAGCTTCCCGCCATTGGCCTCATAGAAGCCCGCCGTGTAGGAGGGGAACAGCGTCCGTTCCACGCTGATCAGTCCGTCCGTGAAGGGCAGGCGGATCATCCCGCCGTGTCCGTGGCCGGAGATCACCAGATCCGCCCCCAGATGGCTGTATTGGTCCTCAAAGCAGTTGTTCCGGTGGGCCAGCAGCAGCCAGAAGGGTTCCCCGAAAGCCCCGCCCACCTCCGCCGCCAGCTCCTCCGGCGTCTTCTGGTCGGCGTAGCCGTTGGGGTCGTCGATGCCCGCCAAGACCAGGCTGTCACCGCCCCGCTCCAGCAACGTCCATTCGTTGCTCAGCACCGTCACCCCCGCTGCCTCCAGCTTGCGCTTCAGGCCCGGCACGTCCGGCAGCGCCCATTCATGGTTGCCGGTGACGAAATAGGTGGGGGCGATCTCCGCCAGGGCCCGGCCCAGCTCCACCGCATAGCTGTGGGGCGTCCTGCGCCAGCGGTCCAGCAGATCCCCGGTCAGGAAAATATAGTCCGGCTCCAGCTCCCGGACCTGGCCGGCCAGCTCCCGGTTATCCTCCCCGAACACCGCCCCATGGAGATCCGACAGCTGCACCACGACGCACCCGTCGAAGCCCGCGGGGAGGCGGGGGGAACGGTAGGTAAACCGCTCCACCTGGAGGGAGTGGTTGCTCCACCAAAAAAATCCCGCGCACAGGGCGAGAATCAACAGAAAGTTCAGCAGCCGGTGTGACCTCCGGCGGCGGCGCCGTTTTGCCATAGCCCGCCTCCTCTTTTCCCTGTTTGATCTGGTCATCAAACGTGATTGCTGCTGTAGTATAGCATGTTTTACCGGGAAAACCAAGAGGCAGCGGAAGAAAAATCCGGACAGCCTGTGCAGGCTGTCCGGAAATAGGCTTGGGGCTTGCCCCCTCAGATACTTTTCGATGACAACGGGTCAAGCGCATTCTCAGCGCACATGGACAAAGCAGTATGCCTCCGCCGAGGAGCCGTCAGCCATCGTCACCTGGCAGGTGATGCGGGCGTCGCCCGCCTTCATGGCCTGGAAATGTACCGAGGGATTGCCCTGGCTGGAGACCCGTTCATCCAGGGTGAGGACACTGGGGTCGTCCACGCTCCAGGCCACCGAGCAGTCCTGGCCATAGAACCTGCTGGTTGAAAAAATGTAGAGCTCCGCCGTACCGTAGCCGCCCGGGGACATGGTGGTGGAGAGGCAGGAGAGCGTCACCTGGTTCACCGTGGGGATGATGCGCACAGTCAGCCGGGCGGTCTCCCCGCCCCGGGAGACGGAGAGGTAGCCAGTGCCGGAGGAGCCGATGGCAGTGACGCTGGAGCCGTCCCCGCTGAGCCGCAGCAGCTCCGGGGACTCGTTGGTCCAGGTGACCCCGTCGGAGACCAGACGGAAGGCGTCATCCAGCACGGAGATCATGTAGCTGTTGCCCGGGTCAAGGGTGATGATGGGGCAGGAGAATTGCAGGCCGCCGGTTTCTCCTGGGACAGAGGGTGCGCCGCCGGGGGTTTGAGGGGGTGTATTGGGCTTCTCCGGCGTCGAAGGCGGTGTCTGGGCAGAATCGCCGTCCGGGGTGGAGTTGGTCCCCACGAACATTTGCACCCAGTTGTGGCGGTAGGTGCTGG
>JAAWKB010000067.1 GCA_022797115.1 Oscillospiraceae bacterium | reverse complement strand
GAGAAGGGGAACCCGCGGTGCCTGAAGCGGCTGTACCAGAGCACCCGGGCGGGGATCGAGGACAATATTGCGCTGCTGGTGGAGCAGGCCCACAACCGTTTGCTGGAGCAGGAGCAGCTGGAGATCGGATGGGAAGAAACATGATAGGACTTCAAAAAAAGAGGAAAGACGGCGAGACAGCAGGAAATATCCAAATGCTATGCCGGCTGGCAGCGGCGGCCCTGCTGGCTTACACCATATTCATTATCTTATTCTATTTGCTGACTGGAGAGCAGCTGCATTTGCGTCAGTCCCGGGGGGATCTGGAGCTGCCGCCATCGGACAGCGGAACGGTGGAGCTGGTGGCGGGCAGTACTGTAGAACAGAGCTTTTCGGTGACAATCCAGCGTTTGGAGCGGGTTGAGGTCCAATGGGGGACTTACTACCGGCCTAACACTGGAACTGTTCTGATGGAGCTGCTTGACCTGCGGGATGGCAGCGTACTGCTGTCAGGGAGCTTTGACGCTGCTGCCATCACGGAGGGAGGGCTGACAACGCTGGCCGCGGATAAGCCCATAGAAGGGCTGTATCAGGTTCCTCTGCTGCTGCGGATTACCTCCCCAGACGGTCAGCCCGGCAGCGCGGCTTCGCCGCTGATGAATACGCAGGACGAGGTAGAGAAGGGGACGCTGGTACTCAACGGCGTACCGTCGTCAGGAATGCTCTGCTTTGCAGTCCACGGCACAGATTATATCTGGACGGGCCTGCATTACTGGGCGTTTGCAGTCGCAGGAGAGTTGTTACTGCTGGCAGGGCTGGGCGTGATATGGCTCCGCCTGCATCAGGGAAAGCACAGCTATGTGGTCAACGCTGTGGTTGCGATACAGAAGTACCGTTTTCTGATTCGTCAGCTGGTATCCAGAGATTTTAAGACCAAGTACAAACGCTCTGTCCTGGGAATGTTCTGGAGTCTTCTTAACCCGTTGCTGACTATGTTTGTGCAGTATTTTGTCTTCTCCACCATTTTCAAAAGCGACATTCCCAATTACCCGGCGTATCTACTGATTGGCATTGTAACCTTTAACTTCTTTACGGAAGCCAGTGGTATGGCGCTGAGCTCCATCGTGGGAAATGCCAGTCTGATCACCAAGGTCTACATGCCCAAATATATTTATCCGCTCACACGTGTCATGTCCTCGGTAGTCAATCTGGGGATCTCCCTGATTCCGCTGGTGCTTGTTTCATTGGTGACAGGGGTTCAATTCAAGAAATCTGCGATTTTATCGCTTTTTTTCTTCTGCTGTGTGATTATTTTCAGCCTAGGCGTAGGGCTGCTCCTGTCGGCGGCAATGGTGTTTTTCCGGGATACCCAGTTCCTGTGGGGAGTGCTGAGTATGATATGGATGTATATGACACCGATCTTTTATCCGGAAAGCATCCTGCCAGAGGACTTCAGGTTTATTCTGCGGGTGAATCCGATGTATCATTTTCTGAAAGACATCCGGCTTTGCATTTTGAACGGGATTTCACCGGAGCCATCGGTATATGTCCAGTGTATGCTGATGGCATTGGGGGCCCTGCTGATTGGCGCGTTGGTTTTCCGGAAAAGTCAGGACAGGTTTGTCCTATATCTGTGAGGGTATGTTATGAGCAGGACTGTGATTGAAGTATCGGACGTATCCATGCGGTTCCGGATGAACAGTGACAAAATTATATCGTTGAAGGAATTTGTAACCTCAGCAATGCGAGGGAAGCTGCAATATCAGGAGTTTACGGCGTTGGACCATGTGTCGTTCACAGTGAAACGAGGCGAGACACTGGGGTTGATCGGGCGAAATGGCGCGGGAAAGAGCACGATGCTGAAAATCATTTCCGGGATTCTGAAGCCTACGGAGGGAAATGTGATATGCCGCGGGAATGTAGTACCTATGCTGGAGCTGGGATCGGGCTTTGATTTTGATCTGACCGGACGGGAAAACATCTTTCTCAACGGCGCGATCCTGGGGTACAGCGAAGATTTTCTGAACGCGAAATATGGCGAAATTGTGGAGTTTTCTGAACTGGGAAACTTCATTGAGTCACCCATTCGGAATTACTCGTCTGGAATGCTGGCAAGGCTGGCGTTTTCGGTGGCTACGATGGTGCAGCCGGAGGTTCTGATTGTGGACGAGATTTTGGCGGTAGGGGACGCCGCGTTTCAGGAGAAAAGTAAGAAACGGATGCTGGAGCTCATGGGAGGCGGGACCACGGTTCTGTTCGTGTCCCACAGCCTAAACCAGATGCGGGAAATGTGCGGACGCGTGATCTGGCTGGAACATGGTCAGGTCAAAATGTGCGGCCCGGCACAGGAAGTATGTGACGCATATGAGGGAGAATAAAAAACCGCTGGTTTCTGTTTTAATGGGGGTTTGTTACCGTCGGAAGGATCTGGGCTTGCTTAAGCGATCAGTCGAGTCTGTTTTAAACCAGACTTTCACCAATTTTGAACTTCTGATCTGTGACGGAGGCTCATCAGATGAAGCAATTCACCTGCTGGATTCTCTCGCTAACGATGACCACAGAATCCAACTGGTGAGGGACAATAGGATTCCAACCGATCTGGCTCACAAGCTAAACGTTTGTCTGCACTATGCCAGAGGTGACCTCATTGCCAGGATGGATGATGACGATTTTTCAGCCCCGGAGCGTTTTGAACGTCAGGTTCAATACCTGGAAAGCCACCCTGATATCGCTTTTGTGGGATGCAATGTTACTCTGCAGATTGATGGCAAATGGGTGGGCAACCGGATTTTTCCAGAATATCCGCAAGTACGGGATTTTTGTTTTACACAGCCGTTTATCCATCCGACATTAATGTTTCGTCGAGAAATAATGCTGGACGTGAACGGGTATTCAGAAGATAAATACTGTCTATTGTGTGAGGACTATGATTTGCTGCTGCGACTTTACGAGCAGGGACTTAAAGGAGCCAATCTGCAAGAACGGCTCCTTGACTATACTATTCCCCCAACTGCAAAGGGAAATCGAAAAATACCGCACCGATGGAATGAAACTGTAACACGATGGCGGCATTTTCGTAAGTTAGGACTATTACCTCAAAAAACAATATTTGTAATAAAGCCGCTAATAGTAGGGATGCTGCCTGAGAAATTGTTACATATGATTAAAAAATTTTACCTCAGTAAGGATTTGCACGATGGAAAAAATAGTACGTGAAACTTTTGCAAAGGTTGGACGGGAGATAACGGGGCCAGCCTTGTTCAATTTTGTGAAATGGGTTCTTGAAGAGGCGGTAGAAAAAAAGATTCATACCATATATTTCTTGGCTAGAGATGGATATATCCTCTGGAAGGTTGCGGAGCAGTTGACGGCTGCATTAGAATTGCCGATTGCTTGTAAATATTTATATTGCTCCAGAAATTCACTACGAGTGCCATCGTATCACCTTATTGGAGAGGAAGCATTTGATTTACTATCATTAGGTGGTTATTGTGTAACTCCAAATTCTATATTGGAGAGGGCAAATCTAAGTGCTAATCAAAGAGATTCTGTACTAAAACAAATTTTTTTCTCTGAAAGTTTATGCACAGAACCTCTTTCTCGTGTGGCATTAAATGGCTTTACACAACGGCTCCGAAGGAGCAGCTATTTTAGGGAAAGTGTTATACAGAATTCCAAGAATGCTTATCCTGCGGCCATGGGGTACTTGAGGCAAGAGGGATTATTTGATGGTGATCAAGTTGCTATTGTAGATAGTGGATGGACGGGTTCAATGCAGAGGTCCCTTCGGCAGCTTCTGGAATCAGGGAATTATTCAGGTACGATAACCGGATTTTATTTTGGGCTATATGCATCGCCAAAAGAAATAAAAGATGGTAATTATCAGGCATGGTATTTCAGTAGGCAGGGAAAAGCATTAGATAAGGCTCTTTTTTGTAATAATCTGTTTGAATGCATATTATCAGCTCCACACGGTATGACACATTCCTATAAAAAAGAAGGGGAACTATATATTCCGGTATTGTTGCCAAGTCCAACCGCAAAACAGCTTGAAATGATTGAAGTCCAGATTGATAGCATTCTCCAAGGCGTTAAATCTTATATAGAATCGGTAGACGGGAAAAACATAGGCTCAAAGAGGCAGAGGAACCATATAAGAAAACAAATGCATCGGTTTATGGCGAGGCCGTCTTTAGATGAAGCTTCCGTTTATGGAGCATTTATGTTTAATGATGATGTAAATGACTCACATCATGTGGAAATTGCCAGTCCGGAGCAGATAAAAAAATTGGATTAATGAATTTTTCACTTGTGATATTTTGTATTTATTTATATTTTGATTTTTTAATCTATTGTACATTTGTAACGGGCGTAGAACGTTATTTTTTTAAACCATTATTCTTCTTGTATATACTCTCTGGATATTACATTTATACCTATATATTTCAGAAGGGGTTCTTATCAAAAATTGTTGCAATAGTAAGTATTGCTATCTTTTCGCTGCCCTACGCAGTTGCAGGGATTCCAACTATTTTAAACTACCCAAAACTTCATAATGAACAACTGGGACTGGTAAACTACCTAAAGGGAAATGGATTAAAACATGGTTACGCTACCTTCTGGAATGCGGGGAACAATTCTGGTAAACGATTTTTCCCCAGATTCGGTATACAAAGTGATTTCTGATTTGGCCCAAATAGATATGCGGATTAAGGGGATTGATTTGGCTAAGAATTTTGGCCAGCATTCTGCCTTAATGGCTGGATATGGAGCTGCACAGGGAGACATTGTAGTGTCTTTAGATGATGACGGACAGATCCCGCTGGAAAATGTTTTTGAACTGATAAAGAAGATTGAAGACGGCTATGATGTGGTTTATGCAAGCTTTGAAAACAATGTTCGCGGCGGCTTTCGGACATTCGGTACAAGAATGAATGATATCATGGCGAATATTTTGCTTCAAAAACCAAAAGAATTGCATATAACAAGTTTTTTTGCCATGAAAAAATTTGTATGTGAGGAAATTATCAGATATCAGTCGCCGTATCCATATGTTTCAGGCTTGGTTTTGCGTACAACGAAAAACGTATGTAATATCTCCATGAAGCAGAGGGCTAGGCTGATGGGGGCCTCTGGCTACAATTTTCACAAGCTCCTATCTTTATGGCTCAATGGGTTTACAGCCTTTTCCATCAAACCGCTGCGCATTGCCACCATAGCGGGAGCATTCTGTGCATTTATGGGATTCCTGTTTGGGGTCTGGGTCATTATCCGAAAATTGTGTCACCCTGAAATCCTGGCTGGCTACAGCTCTATGGTTGCCCTGCTGCTATTTATAGGGGGCGTCATTATGCTGATGCTCGGGCTGATTGGGGAGTATATCGGGAGAATATACATATGTATCAATCAGTCGCCGCAGTACGTTGTCCGGCAGACGATCAATATTGACCAAGATGAATAGGAAACATCTGTGCAGGGATGATCTTCTGCTCTATACGGGGATATTTATTTATTCTTTATGCGGCCTATTTTCCAAGTCGGCATCCCAGTATCCCATGTTCTCTGGGGGCTTTATACTCTATTATGGGGGGAGCCTGCTGATTTTGGCGGTCTATGCGGTGCTTTGGCAGCAGATTTTAAAGAAATTCCCACTGACAACGGCCTATTCAAACCGTCCGTTGGCGACCATACTGGGGATGCTGTGGGGGGCGATTTTTTTCCATGAGAATATTACGATAAACCAGGTTGCCGGCGCGGTGGTTATTATTTTGGGAATACGAATGGCGGTGAGAGCGGATGGGCAGTAAGCAGATCATTGGGAGCCTGATGATGTTGGGGTCAGTATTTGCCGCCTCTGTGTCGCAGGTGCTTTTAAAAAAGTCGGCAATGACGAATTGCTCAGGCCGGCTAAGGGAATACCTGAATCCTCTTGTAGCCAGTGGATATGCCCTTCTGCTTTGCACAACGCTGGTGAATGTGCTGGCTCTGCGATGGATTCCATTGTCTCTGGCGTCCGCGCTGGATGCTTCAGGACAGATTTTTGTGCCGCTTTTAAGCGGCCTTGTCCTGAAAGAGGCTATAAGCCGGCAAAAACTGGTTGGGATGCTGACAATCGGGGTTGGGATTCTCATATTTTTTTCGTAGGATGGTGGAGAAATGAAGGGCATTATTTTAGCCGGTGGGTCCGGTACACGATTGTATCCATTAACGGTAGGGGTGTCCAAGCAGGCGCTGCCGGTCTATGACAAGCCGATGATATACTACCCGCTGTCCACGCTGATGCTGGCGGGAATCCAGGAAATTTTAATCATTTCCACCCCCCGGGATATCCCGGTTTTTGAGGAAATACTGGGGGATGGCTGCCAGCTTGGCCTGCGCTTGTCCTATGCGGTGCAGGAGAAGCCAAACGGACTCGCAGAGGCGTTTTTGATTGGTGAAGCGTTTATTGGAGAGGATTCTGTTGCACTTGTCCTTGGTGACAACATTTTTTATGGAAATGCGCTGTCTGTGATGCTGCTGGAGGCGGCCCAGGTGCGTACTGGAGCAGTGATCTTTGGTTATCCTGTCAACGATCCCTCCAGCTTCGGGGTAGTGGAGTTTGATGCGCATGGGAACGTACTCTCACTGGAGGAAAAACCGGACAAGCCGAAATCGAATTATGCGGTCCCGGGGCTGTATTTCTATGACAACCGGGTCGTTGACATTGCAAAACAGATTACGCCTTCCAAGCGCGGCGAGCTGGAGATCACGGCGGTCAACAACGCCTATCTGGAGCGCGGGCAATTGCAGGTGAAGCTGTTCCCCCGGGGGATGGCTTGGCTGGACACAGGGACCTATGACGGCCTGCTGGAGGCGGCACGGTTTGTGTCCATCATCCAAAAGCGGCAGGGGTTATACATATCCTGCATTGAGGAGATCGCCTACCGCAGGGGATATATAGGCAGAGATGGACTCATGCGCCTGGCGGAACCCCTGCTCAAGACGGAGTATGGGCAGTATTTGCTGAAGATTGCGGAGGATGAGCGATGAAGAAGATATTGGTAACTGGCGGCGCAGGTTTTATTGGCTCCAATTTTATCCAGTATATACTGGATCACCAAAAGGACCTGGTCCTTTTGGTGAATTTAGATGCACTGACCTATGCGGGGAACCTGGAGAATCTGAAGGCGGCGGAACAGGATGCACGATACCGCTTTGTGAAGGGCGATGTCCGGGACAAAGAGCTGGTTGAACAATTATTCCAGAAATATGACTTTGATACAGTGGTCCATTTCGCTGCGGAGAGCCATGTGGACCGCAGCATCACGGACCCGGAGGTATTCCTGACCACGAATATTCTGGGTACGCATACCCTGCTGGAGGCGGCAAAGTCCGCCTGGAAATGTGAACCCGATAACAAGCATTCCAAGGACTATCGGGAGGGCGTGCGGTATCTACAGGTGTCTACAGATGAGGTGTACGGTGCGCTGGGGAAAACCGGCATGTTTACAGAGGCCACGCCGCTGGCTCCCAACAGCCCCTATTCCGCATCCAAGGCCAGCGCGGACATGCTGGTCCGGGCGTATTATCAGACCTTCGGGCTGCCGGTCAATATCACCCGCTGTTCCAACAACTACGGGCCGTATCAGTTCCCGGAGAAGCTGATCCCACTGATGATCCACAACGCCCAGCACGACAAGCCGCTGCCTGTGTACGGCGATGGGATGCAAATTCGGGATTGGCTGCATGTCAAGGATCATTGTGCGGCTATTGCCGCAGTTTTGGAGGCGGGGAGGCCTGGAGAGATTTACAATATTGGCGGGAATAATGAAAAGGCAAATCTCGAAATTGTACGCCTGATTTTGAAGGAGCTCGATAAATCAGAAGAGCTGATTCAATATGTCCAGGACCGTCCCGGTCATGATAGAAGATATGCCATTGACAATACAAAGATTACCGCAGAGCTGGGCTGGAGGCCCGCGTATACCTTTGAGCAGGGCATCCATGAGACCATCCAATGGTATCTGCAAAACACTGGCTGGGTGGAGCGGGCGGCTTCTGTGGGCACAGAGAAGATCGTGGAGTAATCTCTGATCTGTACAGGAATGCCCGGGAGGCTGCATAATCATATCAGATAGTGAAAAGGAAGTAACCGCACTCTGTTACCAGGGAGGCGGCTACTTCCTTTTATTGTCCCCGGCTCCGGCAAAATGCAACAAAAATTCCGCCCCCGGCGCTGCCAGCACCGGGGGCGGGGAGTGAACGATACTCGTTGAAGTGATTGAACGGGGGAAGTTCGACGGTAGGGATGCCTCAGGGCCGCTTTGTTGTCCGAGAGCTCCCGTTTGATACATGAATCCCAGCTCAGAAATAGAGCATATAGTCCAGCCAACAGGCCAGAGCCAGGATTGTCAGGGAAACAATGCCAACCACAGGGAGCAGCCCGAAGGTGTGGAACCGCCTTGTCCACTGCGGATTCCCCCGGAGCTTCCCGTTGTCCCGGGGCCGGATCATCAGCCCCGCGCAGACGAACAGCCCCAGAGAGCCGGTGATCAACATCCCGCCCCGGGCATAGATCAGCCCGCCCCTTGGTTGGAAGGACTGGATGAGGAACCCTGCGATAAACAGCGCCGCAAAGAGCCCCGCCGAAGCGGCCAGCCCCGCCAGAAAAGCCGCGGCCAGATCGTGGAAAAAATCTCTCATAGCATCTCCCGGCCGGTGTAAGCCGCAGGCAGAGGCGCCCTCATGACTCCACCGCGAAGCAGGCCACATAGTGCCCGCCGCCCATATCCCGCAGGGCGGGGGTCTCCTGCCGGCACCGCTCTGTGGCGTACCGGCAGCGCCCGGCGAACTTGCAGCCCGGCGGCGGGTTGATGGGGCTGGGGACCTCGCCCTCCAGACGGATACGGGTCGCCTCCCGCTGGACCTCGATCTCCGGGTCCGGAATGGGGATGGCGGACAGCAGCGCCTGGGTATAGGGGTGGAGGGGGTGGCTGTACAGCTCTCCGGAGCTGGTGATCTCCACGATGTTGCCCAGGTACATCACCCCTACGCGGTCGGAGATGTGCTTGACCATGGACAGGTCGTGGGCGATAAACAGATAGGTCAGGCCCATATTCTGCTGTAAATGGATGAGCATGTTGACCACCTGGGCCTGGATGGACACATCCAATGCGGAGATGGGTTCGTCCAGCACCAGGAACTTGGGCTCCATGGCCAGCGCCCGTGCGATGCCGATGCGCTGGCGCTGGCCGCCGGAAAACTCGTGGATAAAGCGGTTGGCGTGCTCCTTGTTCAGGCCCACCATATTCAGCAGCTCGTAGATTTTATCGGTGCGTTCCGCCTTGCTCCGGCACATCTTGTGGACGTCCAGCCCCTCAGCCACAATGTCGCTGACGGTCATACGGGGGTCCAGGGAGGCATAGGGGTCCTGGAAAATCATCTGCGCTTCTTTCTTGAAGGCGAACAGCTCCGCGCCCTTGAGGGCGTGGATATCTTGTCCTAAGTACTGCACGCTCCCGGCGGTCTTGTTGTACATGCCCAGGCAGGTGCGCCCGCAAGTGGTCTTGCCGCAGCCGGACTCGCCCACCAGCCCCAGGGTCTCCCCCTGGTGGATCTGGAAGGACACATCATCCACCGCCTTCAAGGTGCGGCCCCGGCCCAGCTCGAAGTATTTCTTCAGATGACTGACGTCAAGAATTACATTCTCCATCATTTCCTGTCCTCCCAAGTAAACGGCGCGTCCTTGCAGGGCTCGGCCAGGGCGTAGAGCCAGCAGCTGGCCTCGTGCCCCTCATCAAAGGGCACTGCCGGCGGTTCCTCCGTACAGCAGATCTCCATACAGTACTTGCACCGGGAACAGAAGGGGCAGCCCGGCGGCGGGTTGAGCAGATCCGGCGGCGTCCCCTCAATGGAGGAGAGTACCTGCTTGTTCACCAGGTCCAGGCGGGGCACCGCCTCCAACAGGGCGTTGGTATAGGGGTGCTTGGGGCTGTGGAAGATGCTCAGGTTACTCCCGCGCTCCACAATCTTCCCGGAGTACATGACCACGATCCGGTGGGCGATGTTGGCCACCACGCCGAGATCGTGGGTGATGAGGATCACCGACGTCCCCTTCTCCTTCTGGAGTTCCTTAATGAGGTCCACAATCTGGGACTGGATGGTCACATCCAGCGCCGTGGTGGGCTCGTCCGCAATCAGCAGCTGGGGGTTGCAGGCAAAGGCGATGGCGATCATCACCCGCTGGCGCATCCCGCCGGAGAATTCATGGGGGTACTGCTTCACCCGCTGCTCCGGCTGGGGGATGCCCACCATCCGCAGCAGCTCCACCGCCTGGGCCGTTGCCTCCTTTTTGCTGACGCTGCTGTGGTGGCGGATGTTCTCTACAATCTGGTTGCCCACCGTCATGGTGGGATTCAGCGCCGCCAGGGCGTCCTGGAAAATAATCGCCGCCTCGCCGCCCCGGTATTGGCTCAGCCGCTTCTTGTCGAAGCGGAGGACATCCTCGCCGTTGAAGAGGACCTGACTGCCCTCCTTGATCTCCGCCGGAGGGGTCTTGATCAGGTGCATGATGGTCTTGGCTGTCACCGACTTGCCGCAGCCGGACTCGCCCACCACCGCCACCGTTTCCCCCCTGTTCACATCGAAGGAGACCCGGCGCACAGACTGCACCTCTCCGGCGTAGCCGTGATAGGAAACCGCCAGATCCTTGACCTCTAATAATTTCTCACGCATGGCGCACCCCCATTACTGATGTGTTCTGGGGTCCAGCGCGTCGCGCAGGGCGTCACCCAGAAGGTTGAAGGCCAGCACTGCCAGACACAGCACTGCCGCCGGGAAAAACAGCTGCCAGGGGTAGAAGGAGAGCTTCGCCTTCCCCTCGCTGATGAGCACGCCCAGGCTGATAATTTCGCTGGACAGGCCCATGCCCAGAAAGCTGAGGCTGGCCTCAGTAAAGATGTAGTTGGGGATACTGGAGCACAGGTTCAGAATCAGGATGCTGATGGTGTTGGGCAGCAGGTGCTTGGTGATGATCCGCACCGGGGAGGCGCCGATCATCTGGGCAGCCTGGACGTACTCCGACTCCCGCAGCTGCATGAGCTGCCCACGCATCTGCCGGGCGGTGCCACACCAGGAGGTGATGCACATGGCGATCAGCAGCCCGCCCACGTTTTTCCCCACCACCATCATGACCAGCAGGGTGACAAGCAGGGAGGGGAAGGAGTTGATGATCTCCAGGATACGCATCATAACGTTGTCCACCACGCCGCCAAAGTAGGCCATGGCGCCGCCGTAGGCGCAGCCCACTGCAATCTGGATGAAGGAGCACACCAGCGCCACCAGGAGGCTCAGCCGTGCGCCAATCCAGACCCGGCAGAACAGGTCCCGGCCCATGGCGTCGGTACCGAACCAATTGACGCCGTTGGGCGCTGTATTTTTCAGCATGAGGTCGATGTCCAGATAATTCTCACCGCTGATCATGGGGCCGAGGAGGATGAACAGCATCAATACACCCAGCAGAACCATGGCGGACACGGCAATGGGGTTTTTCCGCAGCCTGCGCCACGCGCCCTGCCAGAAGGTGATGGTAGGACGGTTGATTTTTTCGGAGTCGAAACGCCCCCGGTCCACACGGGCGGCCTCCTCCGGCTTCAGAATCCTTGTTGCGGATGCCATATTCGTCTCCCTCCTTATCGTTTTCCGCCGGTGATGCGGATACGCGGGTCTACAATGGTGTAAAGGATGTCGGTCAGGAACACCACCGCGATGTAAATTGCTGACAGGATGACCGTCTGCCCCATGACAATGGGGATGTCCTGCGCGGCCACGGCGTTGACATAGTACAGGCCCAGCCCGGGGATGGAAAACACGCTCTCAATGAAAAACGAGCCGGTGATACACATGGCCACGCTCATGGGCAGCTGGGTGACAATGGGGATAAAGGAGTTGCGCAGCACATGGTGCCGGATGACCTCCCCCCGGCTGAGCCCCTTGGACTCGGCTGTGAGGACGTAATCCTGGTTCATCACGTCCAGCATGGATGCCTTCAGCAGCCGGGCGTAGGAGGCGATGTAGCCGAAGCAGCCGGCGAACATGGGCAGGATCGTGTACTCCCAGCCGCCAAACCAGATGTTTTGCTTGGGCCAGCCAATCACCGGGAACCAGCCCAGATTACCGGCAAAAATCTGCTGGAGCATCAGAGCAAAAATCAGGTTGGGTACGGAAATGAGCAGGATCGACAGGGCCACCACCAGATAATCCCAGATGGTCCCCTTCTTTACCGCCGCCAAGACCCCCAGCAGCAGTCCCACCGTCACACCCAGCAGCATCTGCTGGATGCCCAAGCGGGCGGAGATGGGCCCTTTCTCCTTGATGATGGACTGGACGGTCTGGCCCTGGTAGATGATGGAGTCACCGAAATCGCCGTGGAGCAGGCCGGACATGGTGGTGACATACCGCTCCATGATGGGCCTATCCAGGCCGTACTTCGCGTACAGCCGCTCCGCTACCGCGTCCGGCAGCTTTTCCACCCGGGCGGTCAGCGCGTCGCCCGGCGTGGCCGCCAGCAGGAAGAAGGTGGCCGACGCAATGATAAACAGCGTCAGCACCATGACCAGCAGACGGCGGACGAAATAAATTGCCATTTTCATAGCCTTGAACCCCCATATGAAGTGGATAACGCATAACGCGGGGAGGGGAGACGGCTCCCCTCCCCGCGCGTTCCGCCATTTGTTGAAAGAATCACAGGAAGGATGCTGTTAGTGCTCCATAATCTGTGCGCGGCTGAACTCATACTCCGCACCGAACATCGGGAAGCTCAGGCCGGAGACATAGGACTGGTGGTACATCTGGGTCTGCTGGTAGTACAGGGGGACTACGCCGCCCTTCTCCAGCAGGATATTCTCCGCTTCAGCGAAGAGCTGGAGGCGCTCGGCGTCATCCTGGGAGCTGCCGGCGGACTTCACCAGCTCGTCATACCTGCTGTCGGAGAAGCCGCCCATGAACTTGGCATAGCCGTTGCCGGTGACGAACAGCTCCATGAAGGTCATAGGGTCGTTGAAGTCGCCGTTCCAGCCCATGGTGTAGAAATCGTACTTATACTCGCCGCGGGCCGCCACCCAGGTGGAGCTGTCGGGGTAAATCTCAATGTTGACTGTGCAGCCGATCTTGCTCTCTACCTGCTGCTTGTACCACTCCATCTGGTTGGAGGACAGCACGGTGGGGGAGTAGGCGAACACGGTAAGGGAGGCGTCTGCGGCGGTGCCGGAAACACCGGCTTCCTTCATGCCCTCCTCAAAGAGGTTCTTGAGGTAGTTGGGATCGCTCAGGTTGGCCTGGTATTCCTCCAGCTTGGCGGGCACCTTGCTGCGGAACTCGGTGTCACCCACGGTCATGCCATAGGGCACCAGGGCATAGGCGGGGGTGTACAGCCCTTCATAGAACATGAGGTTGAACTCCTCGCGGTCAAAGGCCAGGGACAGAGCCAGACGGCACTTCTCATTGCCCATCAGGCCGGAGGGGCCGCCCTTGGCGTCGGGGTGCTGGTCAATGACCAGATAGGTGACGCTGGGCGCGGTCTGGCTGAGGTGGACGAAGGTGCCGTTATCCACCATCGGCTGCCACTGGGTGACGTACTCCACGTCCGTCAGGGTCAGCACGTCCAGCTGCTGGGACTCCATCAGCTGGGCGGCGGTGGAGGCCTCGTCGATGACCTGCATGTTGATTTGGGTCAGGGTGACGTTGTCCGCGTTCCAGTAGGTCTCGTTCTTCTTCAGGGTCATGCTGTTTTCCAGCACGCGGTCGCTGATGTAGAAGGGCCCGTTGTACACATGGAGGGTATAGTCATTGGTCCAGTCCGCATCGGCGGCCTTGGCGGCGTCAATGAGGTCCTTGCGGACAGGGTAGAAGCAGACCATGCCCACCTTCTTGATGAAGGCGGCGTCGGGCACATTCAGGGTGCAGGAGAAGGTCAGCTCGTCGATGAGCTCAATGGCTACATCCTCAGCGCTGCCCTCGCCGTTGTAGTACGCCTCGGCGCCCTGGATGCCGGTGGCCAGAAAGGCGTAGGAGAAGGCCTCCTCCGGGTCAATGAGGCGCATCCAGGAGTCCACATAGTGCTGGGCGGTGACGGGGACGCCGTCGGACCACACGCTCTCCTTGCGCAGATGGAAGGTATAGGTCAGGCCGTCTTCGCTGACATCATAGCTGGTGCAGCCCGCGTTCTCCACCACATCGGTTCCATCTTCGCCGGTGAAGGTGCGGAACAGCCCCTCCTGGATCTCGGTGAGTACCTGGAACTCGTTGGCGTTGCGCACATCGTTCACGTCCAGCAGCTTCAGGTCGA
>JAAWKB010000066.1 GCA_022797115.1 Oscillospiraceae bacterium | reverse complement strand
TGAGACAGGTTCCACGAAGAAGGACATTCGCGTGGAAGTCTGCTCTAAGTGTCACCCCTTCTTCACGGGCAAGCAGAAGCTGGTCGATACCGGCGGCCGTGTTGCCAAGTTCAACAAGAAGTTTGGGCTGAAGTAAGCTGGCATTACCAAAAGCACCGTACCGCAGTCTGCGGGGCGGTGCTTTTTTGCGCCCTGGGGGCGGTGCGCCTCCATTAGCTGGGCATACTACAACATGAAATCAAGAAAACAAGAGGTGCTATGAGAGAACAAAAAACGGAAGAAGTCAGCAGGCCGCGGGATATTGCCATCCTGGCCGGCCTCTCCAGCCCCCGGCTGGACGACAATGCAGACAGCGAGACTATGGCGGAGCTGGAGGCTCTGGTGGAGACCGCCGGGGGCGAAGCCGCTGCCTCCGTGCTGCAAAACCGGGCTGCGCCGGACCCGCGCACATTTATCGGAGAGGGGAAGGTGGCGGAGATCAAGGAGCTGGTGAGAACCCAGGAGGCCACCATGGTTATTTTTGACAATGACCTGAGCCCCTCCCAGCTCCGGGTGCTCACCGAGGAGCTGGGGGTCCAGGTGCTGGACCGCAGCGCCCTGATTCTGGACATTTTTGCCCAGCGGGCCCGCACCCGGGAGGGCCGCCTACAGGTGGAGCTGGCCCAGTACCAGTATCTGCTGCCCCGTCTGACGGGCATGTGGACCCACCTGGAGCGTCAGGCGGGGACCAGCGGCAAGGGGCCTATTGGGTCCAAGGGCCCGGGAGAAACCCAGCTGGAGACCGACAGGCGGCATATCCACCGGAAGATTGACAAATTGAAGGATGAGCTGGAGGAGGTGCGGCGCATCCGCGGCACCCAGCGCCAGCGGCGGATGAAGAACGAGATCCCGGTGGTGGCCATCGTAGGGTATACCAACGCCGGGAAATCCACCCTGCTTAACGCCCTCACCGGCGCGGGGATTCCCGCCAACAATCGCCTGTTTGACACGTTGGACACGACCAGCCGCCTGCTCACAGTCAGCGATACCTTGGATGTGGTGATCTCTGATACGGTAGGCTTTATCCGCAAGCTGCCGCACCAGCTGGTAGACGCTTTCAAGGCCACGCTGGAGGAACTGGAGTATGCGGATCTGCTGCTGCATGTCATCGATGTGTCCAACCCGTCTTGGCAGGAGCAGGCCCGCGTTGTGGACAAGCTGATCGGGGAGCTGGGCGCGGAGCAGACGCCCTGCCTGCGGGTATACAACAAATCCGACCTGTTCTGGGGCGACGACCGGCCAAGAGGGGAGGATGCCGTCAGCATCTCCGCCAAGACAGGGGAGGGGCTGCCCGCCCTGCTGGAGGCCATTGACAGGACGCTGGACAAGGGGACGCGCCGGGTGGTGCTCCACCTGCCCTATGACAAGGGCGGGCTGCTGGACCTGCTGTACCGGGAGGCCAAGGTGGAGCGTGTGGAATATGCCGGGACAATTGACGTGACGGCGGTTTGCAATCCCAAGGCAGTCGGTGTAGTGAAGCCCTATATTGAGGGGTGGACAGAGCCCAAGGAGCCCTGGGAATGAGCGCGTTTCCTCCCATGCGTGCCTACAGATGAACGAAACAGACAACCCCCTGGTGCAGGAAAACGGCTGCATCAGGGGGAAAACGATCAAAATAATATAGAAGCAGAATGATTTACGGGAGTAGAAACAGAAAATAGAGAGGGCGTTAGAACGATAGAAATGTGGGGTATAGAGGTAGCTGTGCTTCTTATTTCTGAAATAAAGTGAAAATAATTCGCAAGGACTGCTTGAAAAGAGGAATAGGGTCAAAATGGAACATAATGAGATACTAATAGAGATGGAAATGGATTATAAAACATTAGTGGGATATTTAATAGAAAAGTATGGTGCGGCTAAGTATGATTATTTTACTGACGCAATGTGTAAAATGAGAAGTAAACGTATAACAAGAACAAAAGAGGGATTATTTTGTCATCATATTGATGAGGATAAAGGCTACAATCTTGGAGATAGTAATTGTGCGAGAGAACAGCCGTATGAGTATCAAAAAGCAGAAAGATTGGTTTATTGCAATTATCTGGAACATTTACTATTACATATTCGAATAGGAAAAGACAAGTATTGGAGAGAACATGGAAGTTTTACTTTTCCTAAAGAATTTAATTGTTTTATTGTTCCAGGAATAACATATATTTGTTCGAACATAAATGATTTGTTTGAAAAAAATGGTAGTTCAGTAGAATGGCAAAATAGATGTTTTAAAGGAATAGAATGTAATTTTGATGACTACATTTATATTCTTAAATCATTTGTAGATTATATGGTTGATCGGTATGCAGGAAGTAGAGAACAAAAGACAATTTATGTAGGGCAGCATATAAGACATAAGCGTTTGGGAGAGGGAGTAATTACGAAAATTACAGGAGAGGAATTATTCGACTTTGTTACTATAAAGTTTGCAGACTGTGAAAAGATTACTTTAAGGAACAATATAGATAAAGGCGGATATGAGGAAACTTTGATTCGGGTAAAGGAAAGATTGTCTTTGAACCGAAATCGAGAGATTATAAAGTTGATATACGAAAAATTACAATAACATTGTGGTGTACTAAAATATTGTTATATTTTAGAGTGCCTGTAATGTTTGTTTCATAAAGGTTTAAAACAGAAAAATGATGATGGTGGCACTTTATACTTTTATTGTTCAAATTCAGCGATTAAAAACACGGCTGGAATTTCTCCCAGCCGTGTGATTTTTATTCAATACTAACGATGTAATAATACACCGGCTGGCCGCCCGGCAGGACAGACAGCTCCGCGTCAGGGCAGCGGCTGGCAAAGAGCTCATGGGCCGCCTGGGCCTGCTCTACGGTGACATTTTCGCCGTAGAAGAGGGTGATGAACTCTGCATTGCGCTCCTGGGCCTGCTGGGCCAGCTTTTCCAGCAGGACGGTGATGTCCCGGTCCGTGCCGAAGAGTTTCCCATCCAGCAGGGCCAGGTAATCGCCCTCGCTGATGGCAAAGCCGTCAAAATCGCTGTTCCTGGCGGCATAGGTGATCTGGGCGGTGGCCACGCCGCCTAAGGCGCTGGTCATGGTCTCCAGCAGCTGCTGGGGCTCCAGCTCCAGATCCACGCTCATCATGGCGGTAACGCCCTGAGGGATGGTCTCGGTGGGGACCACAATGATCTGCTTATCGCTCAACCCCACGCACTGCTGGGCAGCCATGATGATATTCTTGTTGTTGGGCAGGACAAAGACCGTCTGGGCGGGGACCCGTTCGATCTCCTTGAGGATGCTCTCGGTGGAGGGGTTCATGGTCTGGCCGCCGGAGATGATACCGTCCACGCCCAGGTCATGGAACACAGTAGCAAGACCTGCGCCGGCGCAGACGGCCAGGAAACCGTAGCGTTTTTCCGGTGCAGGAGGTGCCTCCAGCTGCTGCTCCACCTCGTCCAGATCGTCCACACTCTGGACTTTCTTGCCTGCGGCGAGATCGTCGTGCTGGGTGCGCATATTCTCGATCTTAGCCAGCTCCAGGGTGCCGTACTTCTGGGCCTCGGTCAGGGCGCTGCCGGGGATATTGGTGTGGACGTGGACCTTGAAAGCGTCGTCGTCCTCGCCAATGACCAAGCTGTCGCCAATGCTGTTGAGGTAGCTGCGCAGGGGCGTCAGGTTCACATCCGGGTCATTTTTGCGCACAATGAACACGGTGTCAAAGGCAAAGGTGATCTCCTCAGTGGAGAAGGCGTGGAAATCGGCCTTGGCCTGCCTGGACTCATCCTCCAGTTCCGGCATGGGCTCACCCCGCAGGGCGGCCAGCATCCCCTCCAGGATCACCAGATAGCCCTGGCCGCCGGCATCCACCACGCCGGCTTTTTTCAGCACGGGGTTCATGTCGGTGGTCTGGGCCAGCACCTCGTAGCCCACGCGGATGGCCTCAGCCAGAACGAAGTCAATGTCAGCGTTCTCAGCGGCAGCCTCAACAGCCCGCTTGGCGGCCAGCCGGGAGACGGTGAGGACCGTGCCCTCGGCGGGCTTCATGACCGCGCCATAGGCGGAGGCCACGCCCTCCTGCATGGCGGCCGCCAGCAGAGGGGCGTCCACATCCATGCGGCCCTTGAGAGTCTTGGAGAGGCCCCGGAAGAGCAGGGAGAGGATAACGCCGGAGTTGCCCCGCGCGCCCCGCAGAAGCGCGCCGGCGGTGATGGAGGCAGCTTGTCCAACCTCCTGGGGCTCCCCCTTCTTCAGCTCGGCAGCGGCCGCGCTGATGGTGAGGCTCATGTTGGTGCCCGTGTCGCCGTCGGGGACAGGGAAGACGTTGAGGTCGTTGATCTGCTGCTTTTGAAGCGTGATGGCGGCCGCGCCGTGCAGCACCATCTGTTTAAACTGGATTCCGTCGATCGTTTGAATCATCGCGCGTCATACCCCCTTGGAATTGCAGACAACAGAGTCAACACAGACATCCACGCTCTTGACGGGAATCCCGGTGTATTTGCTGACCTTGTATTGGACCTCGCTCATGATGGAGCGGCAGACGGCGGTAATATTGATGCCGTGCTCGACGATGATGTGGAGGCGGATGGATACGGTGGAGTCGTCGTTATAGATGACCTGAACGCCCTTGCTCATGGCCTCCTTGCGCAGGAGGTGGACCAGGCCGTCGGTCATGGAGCGGAAGGCCATGCCCTTGACGCCGAAGCAGTTGGTGGCGGCGTTGCCGGTGATGTTGGTAAACACGGCGTCGCTGATACTGACAGCTCCCTTTGCTGTTTGTAGCTTTATCATGGAAAACATCCTTTCAGCGGAAAATAATGGGGAGGCTTCGCCATATACGTCCCCATATTATATACTATTTTTTCCAGGATAACAAGTAGAAAAAGGGAAAACGATAAAATGTATAAAAAGAGGCCAAGTCCCTATTGAAAAATGCGCCGGTTTGACATATTATTTGTTCAATAGGATTTGACATGCGCGCTGCGGCGGCCGTCAGCGCGGGAAAAGGAGTGCAGTTATGCGAGTGATTACAGGTTCTGCCCGGGGGCGCAGGCTGATGGAGCTGGAGGGGATGGAGACCCGGCCTACCACCGGCCGCGTCAAGGAGGGCATTTTCAATATTATCCAATTCGATATCGAGGGGCGCAGGGTCCTGGACCTGTTTGCCGGGACCGGCCAGCTGGGCATAGAGGCCCTCAGCCGTGGGGCCGCCTCGGCGGTATTTGTCGAGCAGCGCCGCGCCGCCGCAGGGCTGGTGCGGAAAAACCTGGAGCTCACCGGGCTTGCCGGGCGGGCGCGGGTGGTCTGCGGCGAAGCAATGGCGTTCCTGTCCGCCGCTGGGGAGAAGTTTGACCTCATTTTCCTGGACCCGCCCTACGAGTCCGGCCTGTGCCAAGGGGCGGTGGAGGCAATTTCAAAATTTGACATTTTGGCGAACCATGGTATAATAATCTGCGAATCTCCCGCAGGGCAGGAGTTGCCTGCCGTGGAGCCCCCCTACTTCCTGCACCGGACCTACCGGTATGGGAAGACGCAGGTAGCGTCCTACCACAGGGAGGAGGATCGTGAGATATGAGGATTGCAGTCTGCCCAGGCAGCTTTGACCCCATTACGGTGGGCCATCTGGATCTGGTGGAGCGGGCGGCCGCCCTGTTCGACCAGGTGGTCGTGTGCGTGATGGTCAACAGCGGCAAGAAACCGATGTTCTCCTTGGAGGAACGCATGGAGATGGCCTCTGCCGCCGTGGCCCACATCCCCAACGCCCGCGCCGCCGCCTGCGAGGGCCTGCTGGCCCACTTTGCCAGGGAGGAGGGGGCCGCGGCCCTGGTCAAGGGCGCCCGCGGCAGCGGCGATTTTGACTGGGAGCTCCAGCTGGCCCAGATCAACCGGGATCTGAATCCGGCGTTGGATACGGTAATCCTGCCCGCCCGGGGCAGGCACCTGCACATCAGCTCCACCATGGTGCGGGAGATGATCCGCTACCAGCAGCCCTTGGATGATTACGTGCCCGCCGGTACGGCGGACATTTTGCGCAGGATCATAGAAGGAAAGGTAAGATAAAGGTATGGCAAACGACGTACAATATTTGATTGACAGGCTCTATGAGATGATCGAGGAGGCCAAGGGCGTGCTGATGTCCCCGGACAAGTGTACCATTATCCGGGATGAGGCCCTGGACCTGCTCGACGAGCTGCGCGGCCAGCTGCCCCTGGAGCTGAAGAAGGCCCAGGATTTGATCCGTGCCCGGGACGAGTACGTGGAAAACGCCAAGAAGGAGGCGGAGCGGATTCGCCGTCAGGCGGATCTGGACGCCAAAACCATTGTGGGGGAGAGCGAGATCACCCGCATTGCCCGGGACAAGGCCCATGAAATCCTGCACCGTGCCGACGAACGTTCCAAGGCCATGATTACAGTTGCCAATGAGTACACAGACGATGCGCTGCGCCGCACCGAGGAGGCCATCCAGATGGCCTTGGACGAGGTGCGGGAATCCCGGGCGCGTTTCCGGGCCGTGTCCAATGAGAAGCTCCAGGCCCAGCGGGCCCGTTTGGAGGAGCAGCAGGGCGGGGAAGGGGATCGGTAGCAGGCCCTTTTTGTGAAGAACATAGGGATGTCATTCCATCCATAAGCGGAAGACACCTCCCGGTGCAGGACACTGCGCCGGGAGTGTTTTTTTGTGGAAAAATGATAGAACGTCCGTTTTAAATGTCGAATTCGGCACATTTTTGCAGAAAACTAATTCTTTTTCCCGATAAAAAATAAAAATTTTGCGCTTGCATTTCACGGCGGGATGCCGTATACTAAAGGACAAGTGGTGGGAAGTGGGGGAAAGTAGGGCGTTTTCCCAGACAGGGCCACAGTACAGCCGCGCAGGACAACCCGGAAGCGGCAAACAGCAGAATATGCCGCAGCCGCGGCCGAAGGAGGCGGATGGGGACGGTGATCGGCCAGTACCAGCACAATATCGATGCCAAAGGCCGCCTCTTCATCCCTGCCAAGTACCGGGAGGAGCTGGGGGAGACCTTTTATGTCACGATTGGCCTGGACGGGTGCCTCTCTGTCTATTCTGATGCCAAGTGGGCGGATTTGACTGCCAAATTTGACGCCCTGCCGATTTCAAAGGCCAGGAGTATGCGCGCCCTGTTTGCCAACGCCGCCAAATGTGAGCCCGATGCCCAGGGCCGTATCCTCATCCCCGCCAAGCTGCGCGAGTACGCGGCCCTGGAGCGGGAGGTTGTTATCAACGGCGCATCCAAGTGTGTGGAGCTCTGGAACCCGGAGCGGTGGGCGCCCATCGAGGCGGCTGGCCTGGACCCGGAGAATCTGGCCGCCGCTATGGAGGAGCTGGGATTCTGATATGGAAAAGGACTATGGACATAAGCCGGTGCTGCTGGAGGAGTGCCTTCAGGCGCTGGACATTAAGCCGGCGGGGACGTATCTGGACGGTACGCTGGGCCGGGCAGGCCACGCGCTGGAGCTCCTGCGCCGGTTGCCGGCTGGCCGTTTCGTAGGGATTGACCGGGACTTGGCCGCTATTGAGGCGGCCCGGGAGCGGCTGGCGGCATATGCCGGCCGGGTAACGCTGCTCCATGGCAACTTCCGCGACCTGGGGGACCTGCTCCGGGAGGCGGGGATCAGCTGCCTGGACGGGATGCTCTTTGATTTGGGGGTATCATCGCCCCAGTTGGACGAGCCCCGCCGGGGCTTCAGCTATATGCACGACGCGCCGCTGGACATGCGTATGGACGAGACGGAGGCGCTGGATGCCTTCCAGGTGGTGAACACCTGGAGTGGGGATGAGCTGCGCCGCATCCTGTATGAGTACGGCGAGGAGCGGTACGCCCCCCGGATTGCCCAGACGATTGTCCGGCGGCGGCAGGAGAGCCCCATCCGGACGACAGGAGAGTTGGCGGAGGTAATCCGTTCTGCCATGCCCGCCGCAGCCCTGCGGGAGAAGCAGCACCCGGCCAAGCGGAGTTTCCAGGCCATCCGCATCGCGGTCAACGGCGAGCTGGAGGCGCTGCCCCCCATGCTGGAGGCGGCGGTGGAGAACCTGGCCCCCGGCGGCCGGCTGGCGGTCATTACCTTCCACAGCCTGGAGGATCGGATTGTTAAGCAGGCCATGCGGACGCTGGCGACAGGCTGTACCTGCCCGCCGGAATTCCCGGTATGTGTGTGCGGGAAAAAGCCCAAGCTGCGCCTGGTGACACGTAAGCCTATCGTATCCGGCCGGGAGGAGCTGGAAGGGAACCCCCGCGCCCGCAGCGCAAAGCTGCGTGTGGCGGAGCGGACGGAATTTTTATAAAGCGCAGGATTATTTCCAACGCTTTTCTGGAAAAATGGTAACAGGCGGCAGGGGACAAGCTCCCGCCGCTGAGGGAAACAAGCTGGGAGAGGGGGGATATCGTGGCAGCTAATGGGAGACGGCCAAGGCGGCGTTACAATACGCCGGGCGTCGTAAACGATAACCTCGCCCGCAAGCTGGACAGCAAGGAGCTGGAGCGCAGGCTGGAGCGGAGCGGCCAGCTGGATTTTGACCAGCAGTACCGCAAGCGCAAGGAGACGGAGGCGGAGCAGCTGGCCCGCCGGCGGGCGCGGGCAAAAGCCGCTGTGCGGCCCGCCCAAAAGGTGTCCATCAAGGCTCTGCTGGGCTTTGCGGCCGTAGCGTCGCTGATGGTTGCGCTGCTGCTGTGCTATATCAAGATCAATGCCATCTCCCGGAACATTGTGCAGATGAAGAATCAGATCAGCGAGCTGAAGGTGGAGCAGGTAGCCCTGCTCACCCAGTACGAGCAGGCGTTTGACCTGGCTACGGTGAAGGAGGCTGCGGAGGCTGCGGGTATGACCCAGCCCAGCGACAGCCAGGTCTACTATATCGACCTGCCCGGACAGGACCAGGCGGTGTCCTACGGCAACGAGGGCGCTGGCGTGCTCAGCAGGATCTTTACTTCCCTGGGCCGGGGTGTGTACGCAGTTGTGGAATATTTCCGCTGACGGAAAGTATACTTCAATGGTGAGGGACGCCGCACCGGTCTGCGGGCCGGGACCCCCGATGGCGGCGGGTGCGTATCCGACAGCCCGGGGAGCAGGAGGAAGCCTCTTGCTCTCTTTTCATACCATCGAAAAAGGTCGTTTTATGGGGCGGCATGGGCCGCTGTGCTGTCAAAAGGAGGCTATCCATGGCAAACAAACCCAAGAGAAAAATCAACTCCGCCCGCCTGGCGAAGCTGGTGATCCAGCGCCGGACCCTGGCGCTGCTGCTGGTGTTCGGCGTCGCGTCCTTTTTGGCCCTGTTCGCCAAGGCGTATGACCTGACGATCAACCAATACGACGAGATGAAGGAGCGGGCCTCCAACCAGCAGATGCGCAGCACCGTCATCTCCGCCTCACGGGGCTCGATCTTGGACCGAAACGGGACTGTGCTGGCGATGTCCGCCTCGGCGGACAATATTTTCCTGGACCCCAACTCCATCCAAAAGCGGGCGGACGCGCTGGATCTTGCCCGGGCTGAGGCTATGGTCGAGGGGGTGAAGGAGGGCGAGAGCCTGCCCATGAGCGGCCAGGAATACAAGGACATGATCGCCGTCAGGCTCTCTGAGATCCTGGATATGGATGAGGAGAAGGTCCGGGAGAAGATGGGGAGGACCAAGAGCATGTACGAGGTCCTCAAATACCGGGTGGAGAAGGATGTCAGCGACCAGGTGCGGGAATTTATCACCAACAACGCCAGTGGGGCCAGCCTCCAGGGCGTCCATCTGGAGACGGACGCCAAACGCTACTACCCTTACAGCGCCCTGGCCTCCCACGTCATCGGTTTCCTGGACGCCGACAATCACGGGGCCTACGGCCTGGAGGCGCTGTACGAGGAGGAACTGGAGGGCAGTACGGGCCTGACCGTCACAGCCAAGGACGGTACCGGCTCGGAGATCATGTTCCAGTATGAGCAGTACTATGACGCAGAGGACGGCCACAGCCTCCAGCTGACCTTAGACAGCACCATCCAGTACTATCTGGAGCGGGGGATTGAGGACATGATCTCCAAATTCGGGGCTGCCAACGGCGCGACAGGGATTGTGATGGACCCCAACTCAGCGGCAATCCTGGCTATCGCCTCCAGCCCCAACTACGACGTCAACGACCCCCGGGCAATCTATGACAGCCTGCTCCAGTCGGAGCTGGCCAAGGTGGATGAAGCGAACCCGCCCACCCCGGACCAGCAGCACTCCAAGGCCTACTGGGATGAGATGGCGAAGGTGCAAAACCTGCAGTGGCGCAACAAGGCGGTCAACGATACCTTTGAGCCGGGGTCTACCGCGAAAATCCTCACCTTGTCTATGGCGCTGGAGGAGGGGACCATAAACCCCAACAGCACCTTTGATTGCAGCGGCTCCATCACGGTCAGTGACGCGACCATCGGCTGCTCGAAAAAGGTGGGCCACGGCCATCAGATCCTCAAACAGGCGGTGGGGAACTCCTGTAACCCCGCGTTTATCAATATCGGCCTGGGCGTGGGCATAGATACCTTTTACGACTATATGGAGGCCTTTGGCCTCTTTGATAAGACGGGCGTAGACCTCCAGGGGGACGTGGGGGGGATTTTTGCCGCCCGAGATAAGGTCATCACCCTTGATCTGGCCTGCTACGCCTTTGGCCAGAACTACAACGTCACCCCCCTCCAGCTGATCACCGCCCAGGCGGCCTGCATCAACGGCGGGTATCTCTATACCCCCTATGTGGTGGAGAAGGAGCTGGACGGCGACGGGAACGTGGTCAAACAGCATGACGCAACCCCTGTCCGGCAGGTCATCAGCGGAGAGACTTCCGCCACGGTCCGGGAGATGCTGGAGTACGTGGTGAGCGACGGCACCGGCCGCAACGGCCAGGTTGCTGGCTACCGCATCGGCGGCAAAACCGGCACGGCCGACAAGGGCAAGACCGGCGACGTGGTGGTCTCCTTCCTGTGCTTCGCCCCTGCTGACGACCCGCAGGTCATTATGCTGATTACGATGGACACCCCCTCCCGAAACACGGGTACTTATGTCTCCGGCGGCAACATGGTGGCCCCCACCTCTTCCGCCGTCATGGAAGATATCCTCAACTATCTGGGCATCGCCCCCCAATACAGCGATGGACAGCAGTCGGCTATGGAGGCTACAGTCCCCTATGTGGTGGGTCAGACCAAGGACGCCGCGGCCGCACGGCTGAAGGAGTACGGCTTTGACGCCTACCGCACGGTAGGGGACGGTGAGGTCGTCACCGACCAGACCCCCGCCGGTGGGGCCATCGTACCCACAAGCGCGGAGATCATCCTGTACATGGGGACGGAGAAGTCCGGCGAGCCGTGCAAGGTTCCCAATGTGGTGGGCCTTGCCGCCGATAAGGCCAACAAGGCGTTGGTGGACGCAGGGCTCATCATGAAATCGGCAGGGGCCAGCGGCGGCGGGGTTAAGGCAATCAGCCAGTCCCTGGAGCCGGGTACTGAGGTTGCGGCCGGTACGGTCGTCACCGTGCAGATGGGCCAGACGTCCACGACGGCGGATTAAGAACCCTTCCATTGTTTGAAACGAAAGGGATCAAAAGAAACTTTACATACGTTTTCCTGGGAGAGGGAAAGTGTGAGAATGACGAAAGAGTAGGCTGCATACGATGAAGCTAGGTGAATTGCTGCATAATGTCCACATCGTGGAGAGCAACGCGGATCTGGAGCTGGAGATTGCCGGTGTCAGTTACGATTCCAGGCAGGCCAAACCCGGCGACCTGTTTGTCGCCATGGAGGGCTATGAGACCGACGGGCACAAGTATATCCCCATGGCCCGGGAGAAGGGCGCGGCCTGCGTCCTCTGCCAGCACAGGCCGGAAGGGGAGGGGGCCTATGTTGTGACGGGGGACAGCCGGGCCGCCCTGGCCCAGGTGGGCAAGAACTGGTTCGGAGATCCCGCCGCATCCATGACGCTGGTCGGCGTCACCGGCACCAACGGGAAGACCACCACCACATACCTGCTCAAGGATGTGCTGGAGAAGGCGAGGGGGGCGAAGGTGGGGCTGATCGGCACCAACCAGAACATGGTGGGCCAGGAGGTCCTCCATACCGAGCGCACCACGCCGGAGTCCTTTGCGCTCCAGGGCCTGTTCCGCCGGATGGCGGACGCCGGGTGTACCCATGTGGTGATGGAGGTGTCTTCCCATGCCCTATGCCTGAAGCGGGTGGAGGGGGTACGGTTTGCCTTGGGCGTGTTCACCAACCTCAGCCAGGACCACCTGGATTTCCATGGCACCATGGAGGCCTACGCTGATGCCAAGGCCATGCTCTTCCGCCAGTGTGATGCAGGCGTGTACAACGCCAGTGACCCCTGGGCCCAGCGGGTGATCCAAGGGGCGGGCTGCCCGCTGCTCTCCTTCGGGGAGGCGGGGGCGGAGCTCACGGCGGAGCAGATTCGCCTGGCTGTGGACGGCGTGGACTTTGAAGCGTCCTGCGGCGGGGAACAGGTCCCCGTCCATGTGAATATCCCAGGCAGGTTTACTGTGTACAATACCCTGGGGGTGCTGGCCGCAGCCAAGCAGCTGGGCATATCCCTGGCGGACAGCGCCGCGGCCCTGCGCACCAGCGCCAACGTGAAAGGCCGGGTGGAGGTGGTGCCGGTCCCCTATGACTACACCATCCTGATCGACTACGCCGTCACCCCGGATGCCATTGAAAACGTGCTGAAAACTGTCCGGGACTTCGCCAAGGGCAGGGTTGTGATCCTCTTTGGCTGCGGCGGGGACCGGGACCGCACCAAGCGTCCCAAGATGGGGAAAATCGCGGCAGAACTGGCGGATTTTGTCATTGTCACCTCCGACAACCCCCGTACCGAGGCCCCTGGGGCCATTATTGAGGAAATCCTGCCGGGCCTGGCGGGGACTGCCACCCCCTATGTGGTGGTGGAGGACCGTGTGGAGGCCATCCGCTACGCCATGGACCACGCCCAGCCGGAGGATGTCATCATCCTGGCCGGCAAGGGCCACGAGACCTACCAGATCGTAGGCCGCGAGAAACGCCACCTGGATGAGAGGGAGGTCGTGGCCGGCTATATTGCCCAACAAAAGGAGAGAGCCTGACAGCAGGTCAGGACAAGGGGAGACTGCCATGGATATGATTTTTGCGTGTATCTTCAGCTTTGCCGCCACGGGCCTGCTGGGCTGGAGGGTGATCCTGCCCGCCCTGCGCCGCCTGAAGGCGGGACAGGAGATCCGGGAGGTGGGGCCCAAGTGGCACGCCTCCAAGTCCGGTACCCCCACCATGGGCGGGCTGATGTTCATCACAGGCACACTGGTGTCCATTCTGGTTGCAGGATGGCCGGCCATGATGGCGGGGGACTGGACCCATATATATGTGTTCCTCTTTGCCCTGGTCTTCGGCGTCATTGGCTTTTTGGACGATTATGAGAAGGTGAAGCGCCACCAGAACCTGGGCCTTACGGCCATCCAGAAGTTCTTATTGCAGCTGGCGGCCGCGATCCTGTTTTTGATGCTGATGCGCTATGAGGGGCTGCTGTCCCCCCACCTGTACGTGCCCTTCCTCCATATCAGCATCCCCATGAGCTGGCCGCTGTATATGGTGTTCGCGGCCTTTGTCATCGTCGGCACCGTCAACGCGGTGAACATTACCGACGGTCTGGACGGCCTGTCCACGTCGGTCTCTATCCCCGTGGCCCTGTTTTTCGTCTCCGCGGCAACCTGGTGGGGCTATATCCAACTGGGTATCTTTGCCGCGGCCCTGCTGGGCGGCCTGCTCGCGTTCCTGCTGTTCAACGCCCATCCTGCCAAGGTGTTTATGGGGGACACAGGTTCCCTGTTTCTGGGCGGCGCGGTGGCAGGGATGGCCTTTGCCTTTGATATGCCATTGATTTTGCTGCTGGTGGGGATGATCTACATCATTGAGACCCTGTCCGATATTTTGCAGATTGGGTATTTCAAGCTGACCCACGGGAAACGGATTTTCAAGATGGCCCCCATCCACCACCACTTTGAGATGTGCGGATGGAGCGAGATTAAGATTGTCACCGTCTTCACGGCGGTGTCCACCCTGTTCTGCGTCCTGGCCCTGTTTGGGGTGATGGATCGCATGATGTAACCCCCCGGCGGCTCCTGGCCGCCCCCTGCCCCGAGTTGAGGAGGAATCGCCCATGACCAGAGAGGAACAACGCCAGCTCAAACGCCAGAAGGAGAAGGAACGCCGGAGAAAGGAGCGGGAGGCGTGGGAGGCCGCCCGCGGCCCAATGGATTTGCCGTTCCTGCTGCTGGCCATGCTGCTGCTGGCCATCGGCCTGATTATGCTCCTGTCGGCCAGTTTCCCCTCGGCCCAGGCGTCCAAGGGCTCTGGCTATGACCCGCTTTACTACGTCAAGCGGCAGGCGGCGTTTGCCGGG
>JAAWKB010000065.1 GCA_022797115.1 Oscillospiraceae bacterium | reverse complement strand
GCCCACTTCCTTCTCGAAGAAGTTGCGGCGGATGCCGTTGGGCATATAGCCCTCCTCGGCGGAGGCGCCGATCTTCTCGCCCTTCATCAGCTTCAGGGCCAGGCTTGCCATGGCGGGGGCAGCCTTGCGCATACCGGCGGCGCTGTTGGTGGTGGCCACGATCAGCACCTTGTTGCGCAGGTCTGCGCCGGGGTTCTCCTCATACATACCAGTCAGCACGGGGATGCCCAGCTCCTCCTGCACTGCGTTGGCAATGGTGGCGCAGGCGTAGCCGTAACGACCGGCGTTGAACGCGGGGCCGGCAATGAACATGTCGGGCTTCTGCTCCTTGACCCAGTCCAGGACCTGCTTCTTGGCGTCGGCCTCATGCTCAGCGAAGTAGGAGTCGCCGCACACGATGGTGGCAGTGATCTCAGCCTCGCCCTTCCAGGCGGTGTTGAGCGCCATGCCGGGGCCTACGCAGCCTTCGCGCAGCTCGGGGGCGACATGGGCCATCTCCTCGCCGCCGATGTTGGCGAAGAACTGGTTGATATAGTGTACAACTTTAAAGCTCATGACTTGTTTTTCCTCCTTTCCAAAATTATCGGGCGCTGAGACGGTTGAAGCCCATCTCGTTGGTAGCGCCGGTGATGACCTGAAGCTCTGCCTCAATGGTCCCGTCCTCGCGCAGGGAGCCAGCATGGCCGCCGGCGATGACGTCTACATAGTCCAGGGTGCCGATCACCTTGTCCATCTTGGGCAGGATGATGACCTCGTTGGCATTGCCGCCGGTGACAACGGCGTCCGCCAGGGGGTCGGCGTCCGCCAGGGACTGGCTCTTGCCGTCCTGGCCGGCGTACTCGTCCGTGATGATGACGGTCTTTACGCCCTGGAGCTCGATCTTCTTGCAGTTCATGATGAGGTCGGTGTCCGGGTTGCCGAAGCCCTCCTGGCTGACCAGCGCGCCGTCCAGATCCAGCAGGCGGCAGAGCTTGGAGGTCCAGTCGGAGGAACGCTGCTTGTCGGCAAGGTACACGTTCTCATTGGTGATGATATTGCAGACGTAGTTGAGGGTCTTGCCGTGGGCGGCGAAGAGGTTGGCTACCACGGGGTTGTTCTGATGGTGGTAGGTGGTGTTCTTATCGCAGGCGGACACGCAGTTGCCGCTGATGATCGCGCCGTCCATGGTCTCGGTAGGGTTGATGATGGTGGTCAGGCTGCGCTTGGCATCCACGCCGTAGACGTAGGTGTCGTGGAGCAGGCCCTGGCTCTGGAGCATGTGGACATAGGCCACGCGGGGCAGGTTGGGCAGCTTCTCGATGCCCTCCTTGATGCCGTAGGTCTCAAACTCCTTGGTCTCGTCGGGGGTCACGTTCCGGCCGATCTCACCGATATAGGTGGCGGCGCGCAGGCCCGCGATCCGGACAGCGTGCTCATACTCATGCTTGTGGTCCTGATAGCCCTCAGCAGGCTCGGCGACCACCACGAAGTTATTGAGCTTGGAGAACGGGGTGTAGTCGGCGCCGGGGCCGCTCATGTCGATGATGCCCTCCTGGAAACCGACGATCTTGCCGGCGGTGACAACCGCCATGCCGCGCAGGACGTGGGTCTTGCCGCTGCCGACCGTCTCCACCTTGGAAATGACGCCGGGGAACACGCCGCCGGGGCCCTCCACCTTGACGCGGGGCTCGATCACATCCTTGACCGGGGTGATGCGCACACTCTCGCCAGGCTTGGCGACGTCGAAGCTGAAGTCCTTGACCCACGCCTTGACGTCGTCATCCTCGTACATAAAGGCCTTGACAGCTTCGGGGTCCACATACAGGGTATTGTTTTCTACCTTGCATTCCTTTGAAAACTGGATATCGTTGATCTGGATATAGCCCAGTTCCAATTTCAAAGTGAACACCTCCTCCTTCAAAAAATTATTTACTAAGACCTGCCGCGGCGTCAAAACCGATGGCGCCGCACAGCAGGGTATAGTCGATCAGCTGGAAGTCCCGCAGCACGCCCTCCCCCAGCTCACGGCTGATGGGCTTGAACTTATCGAACACGGCGATGGCGTTGCTCATCAGCTCCGCATGCTGCGCGTCGAAGCCATGGGGCTCTATGGAGACGATCAGGGACTTGTAGGGGGTCTCGTTGGGCTTGACGCTGCCCGCCAGGGGGTGGGTATAGAGGATATGGCCGGCATATACCAGATCCCGGGCCTCCACCAGGATCTCCCGGAAACCGCGCTCCGGCTCAAACCGGATGGTGTACAGGCCCCGCCCGTCCATACGGTCCTGCACCAGGGGGTTATTGGTCAAAATCAGGTAGTCCCTGGGATTGCCGATGGTGCCCATAGCCGCCTCCTCTTTTGCTCTTTTGTATATAAAAAGAGCAAGGCAAATAGAAATCCTGTGCCTTGCTCTGTCTCCAGCCTGAGAGATTCCCCGCCCGGAATTCCATCCGGCCAGGTTGCTCCTTCGGCGCTTTCGCTCTCCAGAGGGTTGTCGGTTCCCGGTCTGTTTGCCTGAGATCTTCGCGCCGGGCTTGGCTTGTCCCGCCGCTTATTCCTTCGGCCCCGCCAGAGCGGGTCTCCCGAGAACGTCATCCAACGTTATTCAATATATCTGACTGTCCTCTAGTTTACGTGGAAACGGCCCCTTTTACAAGGGAAAAAAGATAATATCAGGATTTACAATACAAGGCCAAGTATAGATAATCTCTATAGAAAACCGTCATCCCTTACCCTTGGGATAGAAGGAGGCGGCATAGTCGTAGAAGGCCTGGGCGATGGGGGATAGGATGCTGTTCTTGTGCCGGACCAGGTAGAGCTTGCGCCGCAGGTTTACGCTGTCAAAGTTGAATGCCAGCAGCTTTTTGAACTGGCAGTAGTCCTCGCAGGCGCTCTTGGAGATCACGGCAATGCCCAGCCCCTCGCTGACCATCTGCTTGATGCTCTCGGTGGAGCGGACCTCCACGGCAACACAGATATCCTTGGCGTTCACGCCCATCTCCTTGAGGAAACTCTCTGTCTCCAGGCGGGTGCCGCTGCCGGCCTCCCGGCTGATAAACGCCTCCCGCGTCAGCTGCCGGACCGGGAACCCTGTGGAGTGGTAGGCCTGATAGCGGGGCGTATTGGGGGTGATGATGACCAGCCGGTCCTCCGCCAGGGGCTGGTAGACGCATTTGGGCAGGCTGATGATGGTGCCGGTGAAGCCAATCTCCGTCTTCCGCCCGGCCACCTGCTCGGCCACCTCCGTACTGTCCAGGAGCTGGACGCTGAAGCTGATCTCCGGGTACTCTGCCCGGAACCCCTGGATCAGCTTGGGCAGGTAGTACTGGCCGGGGATGGTGGAGGCGGCTACGCTGATCGAGCCGCGCATCTCGTGGGAGAACGCCTTGATGGCCTGGACGGCGCTGGTGCGCAGGCGCAGGATCTCCTTGGCGTAGTCGTAGAGGAGATTGCCCGCGTCGGAGGGGTAGATCTCCTTGGTGGTGCGCACTAGCAGCTTGATGTTCAGCTTGCGCTCCAGGGCGGCCACATGGGCGCTGATGGTGGGCTGGGTCAGGTACAGCGCCTCGGCGGCCCGGGAAAAGCTGCCCCGGTCCACCACGGAGACAAATGCCTCCAGCTCCTTCATATCAATGTCCATTGCTCATCCTCCCTCCGGCGGCAAAAAGCCCGGCGGCACGAAAGAATCGCGCCGCCGGGCTTGGCGGGAATATGTGGGAATCGAACCCACCTAAGAGGCTCTTCACCCCTATCACTGGTTTTGAAGACCAGGGGGCACACCAGCACCCGTCTACTCCCGAATGCAACGCAATTCTATCATATTTTCCCGCTTACGGCAATCCCTTATTCTGAATCATCGATTTTTTCTATAGGGCTACAGGGCGGCGTCCCTCTGCTCCAGGCCGGAAAAGGCCGGTCCGGGGCGGCGCAGGTCGCCTTCCTTTTTCAAAATCTTGTTTTTGTCGTAGTATTCCAGCACCGCCAGGGCGTACTTCCGGGAGGTGGACAGCATGTCCCGGAACTCCGCCAGGGTCAGCTCCTGGCTGCCGGCGAAGTGCTCCGCCGTGCGGCGGCAGACGTCCGTGTAAACCTCCCGATGGATGCACAGCTGGGGCGTGAGCATCACCAGCCCGCCGCCGGAGACCAGGCTCTCCACCACCTGCTTGCAGTCGGTCTGCTCCTTGGCCTCGAACATGCCGTAAATCTCGTCCAGGCCCGGAGTCTCCAGGCCCGCCTTCCGGTAGGACTGCAAAATCCGGTCCCGGATGGCCGTCTGCCGCTTGGTGAGGCGGACGGTGAACTCCGCCAGGGCGTAGCGGTCCGCCACGGCCTTGATCTTCCCTTCCCGGGCCAGGGCGGCCAGCAGGGCGTCGGCTACCGCCTGGTCAGCGCCCTTGAGAAGCTTTTGGCGCAGCTCCGCCACCTTCATGCCCGCGTGGAGGGGGTTCTGCTTATGGTACTGCTCCAGCAGGCCGCGGCAGGTATCCCAGAGCCTGTCGAAGACGCTCCCGGCCAGATACCGCCGGGGCAGGGGTTCCAGCAGCTTCCCGGCGGCGCACAGCGCCCCCAGCTCCTCTGCCAGCTCCTCCGCCTCCCGGCCCAGCAGGCCGGCCAGCTTGTCCAGCCCAGGCAGGGCGCAGCCCTGCTCGGCCACCGTCTGCTCCAGCCGCTCGTCCCCGGACCCGCTCTCCCGGATGGCCAGGGCCTCCAGCACCCGGCTGTCCCCCCGCTTGTGCCGGGCGGGGCTGTCGTCCAGCACCACGCCGCCGCCAATGGTCTCCAGGGGGGAGTAGAAGCGGACCACGAACCGGTCGCCGCACTTGGCCGCCAGCTCCTCGGTCATGCGCAGCTGGGCATAGCAGCTCTCTCCGGGCTGGAGGGCGTCCCGGTCCAGCAGCACCACCTTGCTCAGACGGACGGATGAGCCGTGGTAGAGGTGGAGCTGGGAGCCGGAGAGGATGGTCCTCTGGGAATTTTTCAGGTTTTGCAGCCGCACGTCCAGCATCAGCGATTTGCGCACGCTGCCGGGCCGGGCAATGGTGTCCCCCCGGGCCAGGTCCGCCTTCTTCGTCCCCGCCAGGTTCACCGCCACCCGCTGCCCGGCAAAGGCGGTATCCACGTCCTTGCCATGAACCTGGAGGTTGCGGACCCGGGCCTGGAAGAGGGTGGGCAGCACCTCGGCCATGTCCCCCACTGCCAGCGCCCCCTCAATGAGGGTGCCGGTAACGACGGTGCCGAAGCCGTCCACAGAGAAGACCCGGTCGATGGGCAGGCGGAAGGGGATGCGCAGGTTCTTCTCCGATGCCTGCCGCACCAGCTCCCCCAGCTTGGAGCGCAGCCCGGCAATCCCCTGGCCTGTGTAGGCGGAGACGGTGTAGACCGGCTTGCCCTCCAGGAAGGTGCCCGCCGTCTGGGCGCGCACGTCCTCCTTGACCATCTCCACCCACTCCGGGTCCACCATGTCGCATTTGGTGATGACCACCAGCCCCTCCCGGATGCCCAGCAGGGACAGGATGCCCAGATGCTCCACCGTCTGGGGCATGAAGCCCTCGTCGGCAGCCACCACCAGCATGGCCAAGTCGATGCCGCCGGCGCCGGCCAGCATATTCTTGATGAATTTCTCATGGCCGGGCACGTCCACAATCCCCGCCTGGGTGCCGTCGTCAAAATCCAGGTGGGCGAAGCCCAGCTCTATGGTGATACCCCGCTTCTTCTCCTCCACCAGCCGGTCGGTGTCGATGCCGGTGAGGGCCTTGACCAGCAGGGTCTTGCCGTGGTCTACGTGCCCGGCGGTGCCGATAATGACATGCTTCACCGCAATACCTCCCCCAGCCGGCTGGCAATCCTGGAAAAGTCCTCATCCTGTAAGGTGCGTACATCCAACAGGTACTGCCCCTGGCTGATGCGGCCGATGATGGGCAGCGGTGCGCGCCGCAGGGCCTCCGCCAGCGCGTCCACCGTCAGCCTTCCCGGCTCCACCGCCACGGCCCAGCTCTTCAGCGTCTGGGTGGGGCAGCTGCCGCCGCCCACCTGGCTCTCCGCCTCCACGGCCCGGGCAGTGCAGCCGGCCTCCTCCAGCAGCAGGCACAGCTGCGCGGCCCGGGCGCGCAGCTCCTCCCCGGACGCGCCCAGCATCCGCAGTACGGGGATGTTCCGGCGGGCCCAGCTGGGGTCCTGGTAGGCATATAAGGTCTCCCGCAGGGCGGCGATGGTCATCTTGTCCACCCGCAGGGCCCGGGCCAGGGGGTGCTTTTTCAGGAGCTCAATATAGGGCTTCTTCCCCAGGATCAGTCCCGCCTGGGGGCCCCCCAGCAGCTTGTCCCCGCTGAAGGAGATGACGTCTACCCCGGCCTTCACGCTCTGCTGGACCGTGGGCTCGTCGTGGATGCCGAAGGCCGTCAAATCCACCAGGGAGCCGCTGCCCAGGTCCTCAATCACCGGCAGGCCGTGCCGTTTCCCCAGCTCCACCAGCTCCCCCAGGGCGGGCCGCTCGGAGAAGCCCACCACCCGGTAATTGCTGGTGTGGACCCGCAGCAGGGCGCGGGTCTCCGGTGTGACGGCGTTTTCGTAGTCGTACAGATGGGTTTTGTTGGTGGTCCCCACCTCCCGCAGGGTGCAGCCGCACTGGGTCATAATGTCCGGGATGCGGAAGGACCCGCCGATCTCCACCAGCTCCCCCCGGGAGGCGATCACCTCGCCCCCCTTGCCCATGGCGCTGAGGATGAGCAGCACGGCGGCGGCGTTGTTGTTGACCACCATGGCGGCCTCCGCCCCGGTGACGGCGGCCAGCAGGCTGTCAATGTGGCTGTGCCGGGAGCCCCGGCAGCCCTTCTCCACGTCGTATTCCAGCGTGGAGTACCCGCGGGCCACCTGCTCCACCGCGTCCGCCGCCTGCCGGGACAGGCAGGAGCGGCCCAGGTTCGTATGCAGCACCACGCCGGTGCCGTTGATGACGGGCCGGAGGGAGGGCAGCCGCTCCGCCGCCGCACGCACGCACGCCGCGTCAAGAATCGCCTCCCGTTCCGGCAGATCCGTGAGCGCGCCGGAGAGGATGCGCGAACGCAGCGCCTCCAGCTCCCCTCGCACGGCGTCCCGGATCGCGGCCGGCGGGATGGTATCCGTCATGGCATCCAGCCTGCCCCGCTCCTCCGCCAGCGCAAGCAACTCGTCCACCTTGGGAATCCTCCGCAGGATCTCCTGTTGTTCCATGCCATCACGCTCCCTCATTATTTTCCTACCCAGTATAGCCCAAGTTTTTCCCGATGTCCAGGGCCTTATTTAAAATTTCTATAAGAATTGCGCATAAAAGCGAAAAATGACGGCTCCGCGTGCCGCCGCGGAGCCGCCATCCCTCTTTTATCCATCTGCCTCCGGCCCGTTGGCTGCGCCAGGGTACCGCTCCAGAAACACCCGATTGGCCTGCTCCAGCGCGTCGTGGTAGGCGCGGTAGGCGGGGCTCAGCCGCTTCATGGCGGGGATCAGGATATCCCTGTACCCCGCCGCAGCCTGGAACCGCCGCAGCTCCGCCGCCAGACGGCCGGCCTGGGACTGCTGGAACTCCCCAGATTCTTTCAGGCGCAGATACTGCTCCAGCTCCTCCTGGTGCGCCGTCAGATATGCCTCGATATCCTGGACCGCGTTGTCCACATCCGCCTGTACCGCCTCGACAAGGGCTCCGTCAAGCCCCTTTGCCGTTTCATCCAGGTATTCCTGGAGCTCCGGCGGCAGATGCAGGCTCACCCGGTCCAGGAATGCAACAACCTCCGCAAATGCCTTCCGCTGCGCCTCGCTGGTTACAGGCCCGTTGAGATACCGGCCAAAGTGCAGGCTGACATACTGCCCGTAATACCCCGGGAAAGCCGTCAGCAGACGCTCCTGGATGGTCTGCTTCTGTTCCAGGGCCTCCAGCTGCGCGTCCGCATCGGACCAGTCCCCCGTCTCCGCCAAGCGGCGGAGCACCTTGGCCCGGGCTTCCTCCGCCTCCGCAGCCAGCGCCCGCCTCCGGGCCGCAGCGGCCAGCATCTGTCCCCCGTCCAGGGCTGTCCGGATCTCCTGGACCGGCAGGCCCAGCCGCCGGAGCGTGGAAATCCGTTTCAGCCGCTCCACGTCCCCCTCTGAGAACCCGCGGTACCCGTTCCCCAGCAGCTCTGGCTGTACCAGCCCCTGGGCTACATAGTAATCCACTGCTTTTTTTGTCAGCCCGCTTACCCGGCAGGCCTCATGCATCAACATATGCGCCACCTCCAAAAGCAGGATACACCGGCCCCCAGGGGGGCAGTCAAGAGGCAATCATCATGCTGTCAGCATATTCCCCAGCACACTTGATGCCTGAAGGGGTTGGTGATAAGATTCCTTCAGCTTGAACGGGGCGCATCAAATAAAAACCGCAAATTAGGGGGATGCTGTGACCTGACTGCACGTTCCATCGTTATATTATTGAAAGGAGCTGATGGTATGGCAAGCACAACCCATATAGCCGCCCTGGCTGAACAGCCACAGGAGAGGCCCATGGGCGGCGCACCCCATGCGGCGTTGGGATTTGAGGCAGCCTACGACGCCTATGGCCTCATGGTGTACCGGCTGGCTATGGTCTACCTGGGCAGCCGGGCGGATGCGGAGGACGTGACCCAGGAGGCGTTCATCCGTCTGCTGGGCCGCGCCCCCGCCTTTACCAGCGGGGAACATGAGAAGCGGTGGCTGCTGCGGGTGACAGTGAATTTGTGCCGGGATCAGCTCAAGGGGTTCTGGCACAAACGGGCTGTGGAGCTGGAGCCCGGCCTGCCCGCCCAGGACCCGGAGAGCCTGGGGCTGGCGGAGGCCATCGTGGCCCTGCCGGAGCAGTACAAGGGCCCCATCCACCTGCACTACTGCGAGGGCTATTCGGTAGCGGAGATCGGAGAAATCCTGCATCTGGGGCAGTCGGCGGTGAAGATGCGGCTCATGCGGGGGCGGGAGCTCCTGCGCAAAGAAATGGAGGGGTGATCATGACAGGACAGGACTATCGAAAGGCGATGGAGTGCTTTACGCCCGCCCCCAGCCTGCGGGAGCGGGCAGCGGCGGCGGCAGAACCGGGCAAACGGCCCCGTGTGCGGCCCTGGCGCACATGGCTGGTTGCCGCGGTGGTATGCATGGCACTGGTGGGGATGGCTGTGGCGGCGAAGTCCCCCGAGCTCCTACTCTTTTGGGAGAATAAACCCGACATCGGAGACGGCTATTCTGTACAGTACACGGTGGAGTTTCTTCCGGCGGATACATTCTCTCCGGAGGTGGCCGCCCTGGCCGCGGCGGAGGAACCCAACAACCACAAGTATTTTGACACCTGGGACGAGATGGAGCAGTTCATCGGCCTGGATCTGGCCGACAATCCGGTGCTGGACGAGGCGGAGCCCGGATCGCTGGGGACACAGCCGTGGGACATGGACCACACCGAGCAGGGGACGACCCATATCCTGCTGCTGCCTGTCTGTGAGGACGACGGGGAGCTGAGTATCGTACAGTGTATGGGCTCCTATGTGCTGGACGGCGTCTGGGTCAGGATGATGGAATTTGCCTATACCGAGCGGGCAAAGGGAACCATCTATTACCACATGGGCTCCGTGGGGGACGGCGAGCGCCCCATGTTTGGCATGGTTTGCCCGGAGGGCAGCGAGACGTCGGAGGAGACCTATACCACCCCCAGCGGCCTGACTGCCCTCATCGTCAAAACAGTCTGGCAGTCCAAAGGGGGCGGCTCGATGTGTGATGCCCACTTCCAGATCGGCGGCGCGGCATTCTCGGTGACAGTGGGAGGGGGCAGCTCCTACGGCTTGGTGTCCGCGGATCCCGACCAGACGATGGGGATACTCAAGCGGGTGCTGGACGGCTTTGCCCTGAACTGAGAGCCTGTATTTACAGGAGGATGCCGGAAGGGACAGCGGGAACCAGCGAAAAAAGGCGGGCGCAGCATGAAACAGCTGCGCCCGCCCCGTTTTCTTTTGGGGGCCGGATTGTTATGTAGGCACTTATTGCAGGATCAAATCGTCCTTCTTGATCCACCCCATCTTCCGGAAGAAAAGCCCGAAGGCCCAGCACAGCACAGCGGGGAGGACAAAGGAGATCAGCGCAAGCCCGGCCCAGTCCATCGCGCCCGGCACGATAGCGGCAGCGCCATTGGCAAGGGCCTGCTCGCTGGGGGCCAGCCAGCCGGTCCACACGCCGATCTGCCCCACCAGGCCGCAGGTGCCCATGCCGGCGGACACCGGCGCGCCGTTCATCTCCATACGGAACACGCAGGTTGCAAGGGGCCCGGTGATGGCGGAGGTGAAGATGGCAGGCAGCCAGATCCGGGGATTTCTCACGATGTTGCCCATTTGCAGCATGGATGTGCCAAGGCCCTGGCTGACCAGCCCGCCCCAGCCGTTTTCCCGGAAGGAGAGCACTGCGAAGCCCACCATGTTCGCGCAGCAGCCCGCCACCGCCGCGCCGCCGGCCAGGCCCGTCAGCCCGAACGCCGCGCAGATAGCCGCCGAGGAAATGGGCAGCGTCAGCGCCATGCCGATGACTACACTGACCACGATGCCCATCAGGAAAGGCTGGAGGTCGGTGGCCCACATGATAATATGGCCCACAGCGGTGGCGGCGGTGCCGATGGCCGGGGCCCACCAGGCGGAGAGGCCCACGCCCACCAGGATCGTGACCAGGGGTGTGACCAGGATATCGACCCTGGTCTCCTTGGAAACCGCCTTGCCCACCTCGGCGGCAATGACGGCAATGAACAGCACCGCCAGCGGCCCGCCCGCACCGGCCTGGCCGGGGGTGAGGGTGGTGCTGCCCAGGGCGTTGGCCGCATAGCCCACGGTAGCCAGGGAGAAGAGTACCAGCGGCGGCGACTGCAAGGCGTAGCCGATGGCGACAGCCATGGCCGAGCCGCTCATGGCGGAGGCGTATCCCCCCACGCTGACCAGGAACCCTATCCCCACCTGCTCCCCCAGGGTTTTGACGATGGTGCCGATCAGCAGGGAGCAGAACAGGCCCTGGGCCATGGCCCCCAGCGCGTCGATCCCATAGCGTCTGGCGGAGAGCACGATGTTCTTGCGGGCGAGGAACGCATTGATGTTTTCCATTTTCCTTATCCTCTATATTCATCTAGCTATGTGTCATGACACATGCCTGTTTATTGTACTCTCTTCCATCCATTTGTCAAGAACCTTTTCCACACAAGCCGGCCAAGTGCGGTACTAAAGAAGGGGCGGACGCCGTTTCCCTAGGGCCTGTTTACATAAGGGCATCGACAATAAGGGCGAAATAGATAAAAGCTAAAGCAGCAAAAAGTCAGAAAACACAATTGCCATACACCTCAAATTTTGATAAAATATCATTAAGAATGTTTGCATGGACAAGCTTTAAGGAGGTGCTTATGTCACAGACCACCAAGCGGGCCCTGGAGGCGTCGCTGAAAAACCTGCTGCTCCAGAAACCGCTGAACAAGATCACCATCAACGACATCACCGAGGACTGCGGCATCAGCCGCATGACCTTCTACTACCATTTCAAGGATATTTACGACCTGGTGGAGTGGGCCTGTGTGGAGGACGCCGCCCGGGCCCTGGAGGGCAAAAAAACCTACAATACCTGGCAGGAAGGCTTTTTGAACATATTCCATGCGGTGCTTGAAAATAAGCCCTTCATTATGAACGTCTACCATTCGGTGAGCCGTGAGCGCATCGAGCAGTATCTGAATCCATTGATTCGTAACCTGATCCTGGGGGTGGTGGAGGAAAAGTCAGCAGGAATGGCGGTGAATGAGCCGGACAAGCAGGCCATCGCCGGCTTCTATAAATATGCTTTCGTGGGCATCATGCTGGAATGGATCGGCAGAGGAATGAAAGAGGATCCCGCCGCCATCGTGGAGCGTGTCAGCGTCATCGTCCATGGGAACGTGGCCCGGGCCCTGGAAGGCTTTTGCCGGGACAACCCTGTATAACTTAGAGCAAATGATGAAAAATACATCAAAGAAGCCGCTATGATAAAAATTTTATCACAGCGGTTTTTCTGTTTATTGTGAAAGGACAAAAAACGTCCTATGATAAGCCCATCAAACAAAGAGCCCCACAAAATGGCTCAGGAAAGGAAGTTATTTATGTATTATTCCAGTGGTAACTACGAGGCTTTCGCCCGCCCCAAGAAGCCGGAAGGCGTGGATCACAAATCCGCCTATATCATCGGCACCGGCCTTGCTGCCCTCACTGCCGCCTGCTACCTGGTCCGGGACGGCCAGATGAAAGGGGAGCACATTCACATCTTCGAGAAGGACCCCGTCCCTGGCGGTGCCTGCGACGGCTGGAAGTTCGAGAACGTGGGCTACGTCATGCGGGGCGGCCGGGAGATGGACAACCACTTTGAGGTTATGTGGGATTTGTTCCACTCCATCCCTTCCATCGAAACCGAGGGAGTCAGCGTGTTGGACGAGTACTACTGGCTGAACAAGGAGGACCCCAACTATTCCCTGTGCCGGGCCACCGAGAAGCAGGGGCAGGACGCGCACACTGACGGCAAGTTCGCTGTTTCCGACAAGGCTGCTATGGAGATCATGAAGCTGTTCTTCACCCCCGACGAGGATCTGTATGACAAGCGCATCACCGACTTCTTTGACGATGAGGTGTTCAACTCCAACTTTTGGCTCTACTGGCGCACCATGTTCGCCTTTGAAAACTGGCACTCCGCTCTGGAGATGAAGCGGTATATTAAGCGATACATCCACCACATCGGTGGTCTGCCCGACTTCAAGGCCCTGCGATTTACCCGCTACAACCAGTACGAGTCCATGATCCTGCCCATGGTGAAATACCTGGAGAGCTTCAGTGTCCAGTTCCACTACAGCACCAAAGTGGTGAACGTGGAATTCGACATCCAGCCTGGTAAAAAACTGGCCAAACGCATTGAGCTGCTCAACAGTGAGGGCCAGAGCTTCGTGGACCTGACGGAGGATGACCTGGTGTTCATCACCAACGGCGGCTGCGTGGAGAATTCTACCATGGGCAGTCAAAACACTGCGGCCCCCTACAACACGGAGATCAAACCCGGCGGCGGCTGGGATATGTGGCGAAAGATTGCCGCCCAGGACCCCGCCTTCGGCAACCCGGACAAGTTCTGCTTTGACCCGGAGCAAACCAACTGGATGTCCGCTACAGTGGAGACGCTGGACCAGCGTATCATTCCTTATATCAAGGCCATCTGTAAACGGGATCCCTTTATCGGCAAAGTAGTCACCGGCGGCATTGTCACCGTAAAGGACTCATCCTGGCTCATGAGCTGGACGATCAATCGCCAGCCTCAGTTCCGGGATCAGCCCAAGGATCATTGCCTGGTGTGGGTGTACTCCCTGTTCACTGACAAGCCCGGCGACTTCATCAAAAAGCCCATGCGGGAGTGTACCGGCAAGGAGATCTGTATGGAGTGGCTTTACCATTTGGGCGTGCCCGATGAGAGCATTGATGAGCTGGCGGAGCACAGCGCCAATACGGTCCCCGTGATGATGCCCTATATCGATGCCTTCTTCATGCCCCGCAATGATACTGACCGGCCTAAAGTGGTGCCTGACGGTGCGGTAAACTTCGCCTTCTTGGGCCAGTTTGCCGAGATTGCCCGGGACACCATCTTCACCACCGAGTACTCCATGCGCACCGGTATGGAAGCGGTTTACACCCTGCTGAACGTGGACCGGGGCGTACCCGAGGTGTGGGGCAGCACCTACGACATCCGGGATCTGCTCAACGCCTCCATCATGCTTCGGGACGGCAAACCACTCACCGAGATGGACATGAGCTTCCTGGAGAAGCTGGTGGCCAAAAAGCTGCTGGGTAAGATCGAGGATACCGACATCAAAAAGCTACTGGATGAGTACCACGTAATTTAAGCTCCTGCAAATAAGGCAAGACAACCTGATCGAGTCCCAACGACTTCGGATCGCAGCCTATGCTGAGTCAGCACTTGTCATGATGAGCGATTGAATGACCCTACTAAATCTGCACGAGTTTGTAAGACTTGGCAGATTGGGTAGGGTCATTTTATATCTCAAGTCCTTGGGGCACAATACTTTCGGATGTCTCACCAAAAATCAAAATAAGACGCGGAATTTCAAACAGTTCAAATTGCAACTGCAAACAGCCTAACTCTCCAAATCCACCCCCCGGTGTCTTACATACCTGCGGATAATCGCGGAGAAACTGTCAAAGTCGCGCTCATTCTGTCCGCCTCCACGCCGATCTCCTTTAAGGGCTGTTCACATAAGGTAGAGTGTATTACAATGTAAAGTATGGAACTAAACGTCGAGAAACTTTTCCGTCGTCTCAAACGCTTTCGCCGCATGTTTACCCGCTATGATAAACTTGATACTATCTTTTTAGCTTTTAGAACCTGTATTCATAACCGGGGGATGCCGGATGGGCGAGGATTTTTCTCGCCAGACAAGGAGATTTTCCGCAGCCATACTGACGTATGACAAGGGAAA
>JAAWKB010000064.1 GCA_022797115.1 Oscillospiraceae bacterium | reverse complement strand
GATATTTTATATTCCAACCCTCAAAAACAGCGTTCTATTGCGTAACAGAAAAGCAGAGAACCGACCACTAATGAAAGTGATGTGTTCTCTGCTCTTGCTTGCACCCTGTTTGTCAGCGTTAATAATAAGTTGTTGTAAATACTTCCTTATCAACGTAAAACTAAAGGTAAAAGGGATCTCTCTTTCAACCACCTGGATTATATTTAATAATAGAGGAAGGGGCCCTGCCGGATACCGGCAGGGCCCCTTCCTCGGTATCAATTGAAAAATTTTTGAAAATTAGGAAAACAGGGCTATCCAAGCCCGGCGGTTTGTGGTAGATTATAGGATAGAAAAATGGGGGGATACGACTCCCCCTCAGGAAAGGAGTGGACCTCAATGCGGCGGACCCTTCTGCTGATCTGGCTTTTTTTACTGCCGCTGGCGCTGGGCGGGTGCATGATGTCTGCCTCCCCGGAGGATCTGTATGCCTTGCCCCAGCTGCCCGCAGAGTACGAATCCCTCAGCGCCCACCTCACGGCGGTCCTCTCCAACGGCGCGGAGTACGCGCCGCCCCAGGCCGGCGGGAACCTGCCGCCAGTGCAGATGGTGGACCTGGACGGCGACGGCAGCAACGAGGTGCTGGCTTTCTTCCGGGCCAACAACGAGGAGCGGCCCTTGAAGATCTACATTTTCCGTGCCTCAGGTGAGGATTATGAGCAGGCCGCGCTCATTGAGGGCACCGGCACCTCCTTCCATAGCGTGCGCTATGAGGATATGGACGGGGACGGCGTCCAGGAGATCATTGTCAGCTGGCGGGCCAGCGCCGAGGTCCAGGCCATGAGCGTATACACCACGAAGGGCCTGGAGCCCCTGCGGCTGATGTCCACCCCCTATGCCCGGTATGAGGTGGTGGACCTGGACGGGGACGACGACCAGGAGCTGGTGGTCCTGCGCAGCGACGAGTCGGAGGCGGGGCTGAGCCTGGCGGATTACTACGACTGGGACAGCGGCAACAGCAGCCTCCAGCTCCAATCCACGGCGCGCCTGTCCGTATCGGTGGCCGCGCTGCAATGGATGCAGGTGGGCACGCTGCGGGAGGGGGAGACGGCGGTGTTCGTCACAGGCCGGGATGCCGGTGTGGATGAGACCAGCCGGGCCATCACGGATATCCTGGTCTACCGCCAGCCGGAGCTGACCAACATCGCCCTGAGCAGCGATACCGGCGTATCCGGCCAGATTGCCCGTTTCCTGAACCTCCAGCCCACGGATATCAACGGCGACGAGGCCACCGAGGTCCCCCGCCCGGCAGCCCTGCCCGCGGAGCCCGGGGAGGAATATTGGAAAATCTACTGGCACAGCTACCATGTCGACGGCACGGACGAGCTCCAGGCCACCACCTACCACAACCAGTCCGACAACTGGTACCTGCTGATCCCGGAGTCCTGGGACGGGCATTTTACAGTCCGCCAGAACAACACCAGCTCCGCTGTCCACGCCACCACCTTTTACAGCGTCCGCGGGCGCAGCCTGGGCGACGAGCTGCTGACCATCTACACCCTCACCGGCTCCGACCGGGAGGCCCAGGCCGCCAAGGGCGGGCGGACCATCCTGCGCCGCCGCATGGACGCCGTCTACGCCGTGTCCTACAGCGCAGCCTATGACGGCTGGCGGTATGCGGTGGAGCGGAAGGCCATCGAGGACAGCTTCAAGCCCATCCAAAAGCGGTGGAGCATGGCAGAGAACTGACGGCGCGGCCGCGCCGGAGAATGGAGGCAGAACATGTCGAGAAAGATCCTGGTGCTGGAGGATGAATCCAGTATCCGCAGTTTTATCGTAATCAACCTCACCCGCGCCGGCTACGAGGTGATTGAGGCCGAGACCGGGGAGGACGCCCTGGAGAAGCTCAAGGGCAGCGGGGATATCCGGGTGGCCCTGCTGGATATCATGCTCCCCGGCATCGACGGCTTCGAGGTCTGCCGCCGCATCCGGGCTACCAACACCCGCATTGGCATCATCATGCTCACCGCCCGCAGCCAGGAGATGGATAAGGTAACGGGCCTGATGACCGGCGCGGATGACTATGTGACCAAGCCCTTCTCCCCGGCGGAGCTGACCGCCCGGGTGGACGCCCTCTTCCGGCGGGCCGGCGGCGCGGCCCCCGAGCAGGCGGGGGAGATCCATCAGGCCCCCTTCCTGCTCAATACCCGCAACCGCACCCTGGAGAAGAACGGCCAGCGGGTCAAGCTCACCCAGGTGGAGTATTCCATTATGAAGATGTTCATGGAGAACCCCGGCAAGGCCCTCTCCCGGGAGGAGATCCTGGACATGGTATGGGGCCGGGACTACTTCGGGGAGCTGAAGATTGTTGATGTGAACATCCGGCGGCTGCGGCTGAAGATCGAGGACAACGCCCAGAATCCCACCTATATCAATACCGTCTGGGGCTACGGATACAAGTGGGGGTTCTAGCCGGCAAAAAGCAGCGCCCCGCCGGGGCAGGAAAAGGAGGCATCCATGCCGTATACCATCTCATTCATTTCCCTGGGCTGCGCCAAAAACGTGGTCAACTGTGAACAGATGATGGAGCTGTGCCGGTCCGCCGGGCACATCCTCCAGGAGGACCCCGCCGGGGCGGACGTGGCAGTCGTCAACACCTGCGGTTTCCTTGCCGCCGCCAGCGAGGAGGCCATCGGCGTCATCCTGCATATGGCGGAGCTGAAGCAGGCGGGCAGGCTGAAAAAAATCCTGGTCACGGGCTGTATGCCCCAGCGGTATCAGGAGGAGATCCAGCAGGAACTGCCCGAGGCGGACGGCTTTTTGGGCACCGGCAGCTATCAGGAGATCACTGCCGCCATAGAGGCGGTGATGGCCGGGGAGCGGCCCAGCCGGTTCGGAGATATTGACGGGCCGGTAGATGAGGGCGGCCGCGTGCTGACCACGCCCGCCCACTACGCCTACCTGCGCATTGCCGAGGGCTGCGACAACTGGTGCGCCTTCTGCATCATCCCCAAGCTCCGGGGCCGCTACCGCAGCCGTCCCATGGAAAAGGTGCTGGATGAGGCCAGGGACCTGGCGGCGCGGGGGGTGAAGGAGCTGATTGTGGTTGCCCAGGATATCACCCGCTACGGCACGGACTGGGACGGGCAGCACCATCTGGCGGACCTGCTGGAGCAGCTGTGCCGGATGGACTTCCACTGGATCAGGCTCCACTATCTCTACCCGGACCAGATGGACAGCCGCCTCATCGACGTGATCGCCCGGGAGCCGAAGATCCTGAAATATCTGGACATCCCCCTCCAGCACTGCAACGACGCCATCCTGCGCCGGATGAACCGGCGGGGGGACAAGGCGTATATCGAGGCGCTGCTGGACACGCTGCGGGAGAAAATCCCCGGCCTGGTGCTGCGCACCAGCATCATCACCGGCCTGCCAGGGGAGGACGAGGCGGCCTTTGATGAGCTGTGTCAGTTCCTCTGGGACCAGCGGATGCTGCGGGCCGGCGTGTTCCCCTACTCCCCCGAGGAGGGGACCCCCGCCGCTGCAATGGAGCGGGTGGACGCCGGGGAGGCGGCCCGCCGGGCGGAGCTGGTGGTGGATATCCAGTCGCGCATCATGGACGAGTGGAACGAGGCCATGCAGGGGGAGACCCTTGAGGTCCTCTGCGAGGGCTTTGACGGTCAATCCATGTCCTATGTGGGCCGCAGCTACGCCGAAAGCCCGGATATTGACGGGCAGATCTATTTCACCGCGGACCGTCCGGTAGCGGCTGGTTCCTTTGTCCAGGTCCGGATCACCGGGGCCATGGACGGGGAGCTCACCGGCGAGCTGGCAGACGGATGAAAAGGGGGATAAAAAAGCATGAACCTTCCCAATAAGCTGACATTGCTGCGCATTGTCATGATCCTGCCCTTCCTGCTGGTGCTGTACCTGGACATCCCCGGGGCGGCGTATGTTGCCCTGGCGATTTTTATCCTGGCCAGCCTGACCGACCTGCTGGATGGGAAAATTGCCAGGAAATACAGCCTGATTACAGATTTCGGCAAATTTGCCGACCCCCTGGCGGACAAGATGCTGGTGACAGCTGCGATGCTCTGGTTTGTGGAGAACGGGCAGATGCCCGGGTGGGCGCTGCTGATCGTGATTGTCCGGGAGTTCGCTGTCAGCGGCCTGCGGATGGTCGCCAGCGACAAGGGCCGCGTCATCGCCGCCGGATGGTCCGGCAAGGTGAAGACAGCCGCCACCATGGTGTGCGTGGTCATTATGTTCCTGCCCATCCCGCCGTGGCTGAACACGGCCTGCGTGGGGGTGATCGTCGTGACAACCATCTACTCTGGGTTGGAGTATTTTATGAAGAACCGGGACTGCCTGAGTGACATGTAACGGCATGAAAGTACATTTTTTGCCGTTACCCTCTTGCCAAGCGGCCCATCCCCTGGCATAATGGATGCCATACATGCCGGAAGGGCAACCATAGAGAAAGGAAGGAACGAACGATGCAGCAGCTCAAGGACCGCATTCGCAGGGAGGGCAAGGTCTTGCCCGGCAACATCATCAAGGTGGACGGATTCCTCAACCACCGGGTGGACACCCGGCTGATGGCGGACATTGCCGATGAATTCGCCCGCTTTTTTGACGTGGCGGACATCACCATGGTCCTCACTGCAGAGGCCAGCGGCATCGCCCTGGCCACCATCTGCGCACAGAAGTACAACGTGCCCATGGTGTTCGCCAAGAAGGCCAAGAGCGACAACATCGAGGGCGGCCTCTACCAGAGCGAGATTTTCTCCTACACCTACAAAAAGAAGGTGACGCAGCTCCTCAGCAAGGAGTGGCTCACCTCCAGTGACCGTGTGCTCATTGTGGACGATTTCATGGCCAACGGCGAGGCAGTGCGGGGCCTGTGCGATCTGGTCAGCCAGGCGGGCGCGGAGCTGGTGGGGATTGGCATCGCTGTGGAGAAGGGGTTCCAGGGCGGCGGCGACCGCCTGCGCAGCATGGGCTTGAACTACCACGCCCTTGCCATCATCGAGAGCGCGGACGAAAATGGGATCGTGTTCCGGGAGGACGATGCGGTATAACGCCCGTTTCCTTCCATAAGAAGCGGGAGGACGCAGTGTCCTCCCGCTTTTGCTGTCTATTTTTTCCTCGCCTTTGAGGGGCAGAACTCCGGAGAGAGCGCCCATTCCCCGAACCGGCTCTGGAGCCAGGCGTCACAGCGGGCCACCCAGCCCGCGCAGGGGACGGACATCCGCCACGCCTGGCTGGCGGTAAAGACCGTGTGATCCGCCAGCGACTGGCCATGTGCGCCATGGGGGAAGATGTGCAGCTCCGCGTCGATCCCCTTGGCCCGGAGGGCCTTCTCCAGCAGGAGCGAGTTCTCCACCGGCACGCTGGTGTCGTCTGCGGTGTGCCAGATGAAGAAGGGAGGGGCGCTGCGCTTCACCCGTTTTTCCAGGGACACCACCCCCGACAGCTCATCCCGGCGTTCCCCCAGCAGGTTCTCCAGGCTCTCCTGGTGGGCCATAGGGCCGCTGGTGATGACCGGATACCCTAAAATCACTCCGTCGGGCCGGAAAGCCGGGGATTTCTTCTTCAGTGGGCGGTAGACCTCCTGCCGGTTCCACAGCAGGCCCGCGCAGGCCGCCAGATGCCCGCCGGCGGAGAAGCCCATGGGGATCACTGCGCCGGGGTCCACATGGTAGCGGCCGCAGTTGGTGCGCACATAGTCGATGGCGGCCAGCAGCTGCCGCTGGGGGATGGGCCAGCGGGCCTGGGGCGCGACATGGTAGCGCAGGACAAAGGCGGCGTAGCCCAGGCCGGCGAAGCGGAGCGCCACCGGCTCCCCCTCCCGGTCCGACAGGAAACGGTAGCCGCCGCCGGGGCAGATGATGATGGCGGGCCGCTGCCGGTCCAGCCCCAGCTCGGGGAAGTTCCCAGGAACATATGTAATCAGCTCGGCGGCCTCCTGTGCGCCTGGGACAGGGAGCTGGACGGTTTCATGAAGCATGGGCTTCTCCTTTCCAAAAGAGGGGGATCAGTGCAGCAGGAGTACGGAGCCGGTATTGCGGATGGACAGGACATGGCAGGAGCCCTCCCCCGCCACCGCATTGATGCCGGAGACAAAGCCCTCCAGCCGCTCCAGGGGGACAAATGCCTGGACTGTCCCGGCAAAGCCGCCGCCATGGACCCGGCAGGCCCCCTGGCCTGCCAGCAGCTCATCCGCCAGCGCCAGCAGCAGCGCCACAGGCTGGTTCCGGCTGTCCCGGTAGTTGGAGACGTTTTGCAGGTACATGAAGGAGGAACGGCCGGACTGGCGGACATAGTGGAGGAACGCCTCAAAATCCCCCCGCTCCAGGGCCTCCTTCTGGAGCAGGACCCGCTGGTTGTCCCGGTAGAAGTGGTAGGCCCGCAAAACCGCCCGGTCGCCGCAGGCGCTGCGCACCGCCGGGATTCCCGCCATAAATTCCTCGAAGGGCACCTGGCCCAGCACCCCGCAGCCAAAGCAGGCGGCAGCCTGCCGCATCTCCTGGGGGATGGCGGCATAGTCGTCGGTCAGATCCGCGTGGCTGGCGTGGACATCTATAATGCAGAGGGCGTAGCCGTGGGCCGCCAGATCCACCGGGACCTGCTGGATGGAGGGCGCGGCGGGGTCCCGGAAGTCGACGGCCACCACGCCGCCGGTGGCACAGGAGAGCTGGTCAATCAGGCCGCAGGGCTTGCCGAAGTAGACATTTTCCGCATACTGCCCCACCTGGGCCAGCTGGACAGGGGAGAGCCGGCCGCTGCCAAACAGGTGGTCCATGATGGTACACACCAGCACCTCGAAGGCGGCGGAGGAGCTCAGGCCGCTGCCCCGGAGGACGCGGGTGGTGGTATAGGCGTCAAAGCCGCCGATGGTGTGGCCCAGCTCCGTCAGCCGGGCGGCCACGCCCCGGACCAGGGCAGGGGAACTGCCGGTCTCCTCCGGGATGAGGGAGAGGCTGTCCAATGTAACCTCCGCCGGGCGGTGGTTGCGGGACTTGATGCGGATGACCCCTGTGCTGTTGGGCACCACGCAGGCGATGGTGTCCAGGTTCACGCTGGCCGCCAGGCCAAGGCCGTTTTGATGGTCGGTGTGGTTGCCGCCCAGCTCTGTGCGCCCCGGCGTGGAGAAAAGCCAGGTGTCCGACCCCTCGCCGCAGGGGAACGTCCCGGCGAACTCCATCATCAGCTCTTGCAGCCGCCCGGCGGCAGCCTCTGCGCCCGCGCCGTAGACCGGCGCCAGCGTATCGTGGGCGCCGCCGCTGCCCAGGTACTTCAACAGGTCTCCTCGTCTCATATGTTCGCCCTCCATCCATATTTTATTGTGCGTTTTTTCTTTATACCATGTTTGATTGAACCATATAATAGAAGTTGAGAAGGATCATCCCTGCTGCAAAGGCAAGCAGTACGGTGTACGCCACCTGCGCGGCCTTGGAGGATGCGCGCCTGATGCAGCAGGCCAAATAGACGGCCCAGAGGGTATAGGAGAAAAAAACAACCCCGCTGTTGCGGAAAAGCAGGGACAGGAAGAACAGGAAATTGACGATCCTCATGCCGCCCTCTGAAAACAGGAGCCGTTTCTTCATCATAGAAAACATCCCTTCAGAAAACAGGTGCAAGGTCCCTTTTGATTCTTTTCCGTTCAAGAAAAAGAATGGCTGCCGGAGCCTGCCTAAAGATGTTATGGAGCTATTTTACCATCCCTTCCCGCCTATAGCAAGGGTGGATGTGGAGAAAACCTCCATGTTTTGCAGAATTTTTCCATAGAAGGCCCGCCTGGGGGCGGGCAGGGCGGCGCTTTTTTTGACAAAATACGCAAAATTCTCCAATTTGTATTGACATTTGGGGTGAGACGGCTATAATAGGCATGTCAAGCGCAGATGCTTGACGGAATAAAGGTTATGATAGAGGCGCGGCCGCCAGGAGTAGCTCCCCATACACACGTCAGACAGCGGGGGAGGGAAAGGGACTGCCGCCGAAGCGCCACAGCCGTTGTCTGGCGGGGTGGCCGCTGGGCCGCCGGATAAGATCCGGCGGACTGTCACGGAGACGTGGAGAGCTGTCATGGCGGTGCATAGGGATACGTGTGCGTCCGGTCATGATTGCGTCATGACTGGATTTTTGTTTTAGGAGGAACCACACATGAGAACCCCGAGAAACCGGAGGGCCCTCGTCCTGGTGCTGGCCGCCGTGGCCTGCCTGATGATGACCCTCACCGCCTTTGCCGAGGGCGACGGCGCAGCCGCGTCCAGCATGTACGCCACCTTCTGGGCCCTGGTGCCCCCCGTGGTGGCCATTGTCCTGGCCCTCATCACCAAGGAGGCCTACTCGTCCCTGTTCATCGGCATCCTGGTGGGCGCCCTGTTCCAGTGCAATTTCGCCCCTGTCGCCACCTTGGACACCATGATCAACGACGGCTTTGTCGCAGCCATTGCGGGCAACGCCGGTATCTTCCTGTTCCTGGTGCTGCTGGGCATCATCGTGGCCCTGGTGAACGCCTCCGGCGGCTCCGCCGCCTTTGGCCGCTGGGCGGAGAAGAACATCAAGACCCGGGTAGGGGCCATGCTGGCGACCTTCGTGCTGGGCATTTTGATCTTCATCGACGACTATTTCAACTGCCTGACTGTGGGCTCCGTCATGCGCCCGGTCACGGACGGCCACAAGATCTCCCGTCCCAAGCTGGCCTACCTCATTGACGCCACTGCCGCCCCCGTGTGCATGATCGCCCCGGTTTCCTCCTGGGCCGCCGCCGTCTCCGGCGTAGCTGCGGACCTGGATACCGGCATCAGCGGTATTGAGCTGTTCATCAAGGCCATCCCCTACAACTTCTACTCCCTGCTGACCTTTGTGTTCATCATTGCCCTCTCCGTCATGAAATTTGACTACGGCCCCATGCAGCTCCATGAGCGGAACGCCCAGCAGAAGGGCGACCTGGGTGCGCTGGAGGGCAGCAACACCGAGGCGGAGAACACCAAGGGCCGGGTTGTGGACCTGATCATCCCGGTCATCATCCTCTTTGTCCTGTGTACGGTGGGCATGATCTATGTCGGCGGCTTCTTCGGCGTGGACGCCTGGGGCGGCACGGAGAACGCGGGCAGCTTCATCGGGGCCTTCGGCAACACCGACGCTTTCATTGGCCTGCCTTGGGGCGGCCTGGTCTCCCTGGCGCTGATTGTCATCTATTTGGTGGCCCGCCGGGTGCTGACCTTCAAGGAGGCGATGGCCTGCGTGCCCAAGGGCTTCATTGCCATGGTGCCCCCCATCACCATCCTGACCATGGCGGTCAGCCTGAAGAGCATGACCGGGATGCTGGGCGCGGATGTGTTCGTAGAGGGCGTGATGAAGGGCGCGTCCCAGGGGCTCTACAGCCTGCTGCCCGCAGTGATCTTCATCGTGGCCTGCCTGCTGGCCTTTGCCTCCGGCACCAGCTGGGGTACCTTCGGCATCCTGATCCCCATTGTTGTTGCCGTGTTTGAGCCCAGCAGCACCCTGCTGACCATCGGCATCTCCGCCTGTCTGGCTGGCGCTGTGTGCGGCGACCACTGCTCCCCCATCAGTGATACCACCATCATGGCCTCCGCCGGTGCGCAGTGCGACCACGTCACCCATGTGTCCACCCAGCTGCCCTATGCCATCACAGTGGCCGCTGTCAGCTTTGTCACCTTCATCGTGGCTGGCTTCGTACAGAACGCCCTTGTCTGCCTGGTCCTGGGCACAGTCCTGATCATTGGCGCGCTCTTCGTCCTCCGGTCGGCAACTGCGAACAAGGCATAACGAAACGTTATTTGTTGACATCAAAATACAAACAGGATATAGCAAGCGGGGTCCCCAGCCCATGGGGACCCCGCTTAGTCTGTCTAACAAGGGAAAAGCTAATGCGCCCAGCCCCGGCTGCGTTCCACAGCCCTGTGCCAGCCGTCCAGGAGCGTCTCCTGGACAGACGGGTCCATCTGGGGCCGGAATGTGCTCTCGCACTTCCAGAGCGACTTGATCTCGTCCGTGTCCGCCCACACGCCGGCAGCCAGGCCAGCGAGATAGGCCGCGCCCAGTGCGGTGGTCTCCCGGATTGCCGGGCGGTGGACATTCCTGCCCATGATATCGGCCTGGAACTGCATGAGGAACTGGTCCCGGCTGGCGCCGCCGTCGGCCTTCAGCTGGGTGATCGCGCCCCCCATGTCTGCCTCCATGGCCCGCACCAGGTCGGCAACCTGGTAGGCGATGGACTCCTGGGCAGCCCGGATGATGTGCTCCCGCTTGGTCCCACGGGTAAGCCCGACCATCGCGCCCCGGGCATACATGTCCCAATAGGGCGCGCCCAGGCCGGTGAAGGCGGGCACGAAGTACACCCCGCCGTTGTCACAAACCTTCTGGGCATAATACTCTGCGTCCCGGCTCTCCGCGAAAAAGCGCATCTCATCCCGCAGCCATTGGATCACGGCCCCACCCACAAAGGCGCTGCCCTCCAGGGCGTACTGGACCTTACCGCCGAGGCCGATGGCGATGGTGCTGATCAGGCCGTTCTGGCTGGCAACAGGCTGCCCGCCGGTGTTCATCAACAGGAAACAGCCAGTGCCATAGGTATTCTTGGCATCCCCCGGCTCAAAGCAGGTCTGGCCGAAGAGGGCGGCCTGCTGATCCCCGGCGATGCCCGCGATGGGCACCCGCACCCCCTGAATCTCGGTATAGCCGTAGATCTCGCTGGAGGAGCGGACCGGGGGGAGTATGGAGGCGGGGATGTCCAGGGCCTGGAGCAGCGTATCGTCCCAGCGGAGGTTATGGATGTCGTAGAGCATGGTGCGGGAGGCGTTGGTCACATCGGTGGCATAGGCCGCGCCGCCGGTCAGCTTCCAGAGCAGCCATGTGTCCACGGTGCCAAAGCGCAGCCTGCCCTGGCGGGCCTTCTCCCGGGCACCCTCCACGTGGTCGAGAATCCACTTGATCTTGGTGGCGGAGAAATAGGCGTCCGGAATCAGCCCGGTGGTCCGCTGGATGTAAGGCCCCAGCCCGTCCGCGACCAGCTGGTCCACGATCCCCGCCGTACGGCGGCACTGCCAGACGAGGGCGTTGCAGATGGGGCGGCCGGTTTCCGCGTCCCAAACGACGGTGGTCTCCCGCTGGTTGGTGATGCCGATGCCCGCGATCTCCGCCGCGTCCACGCCCGTCTGGGCGATGACCTCCATCATCACCGCATACTGGGAGGACCAGATCTCCATGGCGTCGTGCTCCACCCAGCCCTCCCGGGGGTAGATCTGGGAGAACTCCTTCTGGCTGACGCCGATGATATTCTGCTCCCCATCAAAGAGGATGGCCCGGGAGCTGGTCGTCCCCTGGTCCAGGGACAGAAGATACTTACCCATGCCGGCACCTCCTAACACAAATAGACGTCACAGCCGCGCCACGCCGGAGGCCCTGGCCGCTTCGGCCACAGCCTTTGCCACCGCGGGACCCACCCGCTTGTCGAAGGCCTTGGGGATGATATAGTCCGCAGAGAGCTCCTCCGGGGCGATCAGGTTGGCCAACGCCTGGGCGGCGGCCATCTTCATCTCCTCGTTGATATCTTTGGCCCGCACGTCGAAGGTCCCCCGGAAGATGCCCGGGAAGGCCAGCACGTTGTTGATCTGGTTGGGGAAATCGCTGCGGCCCGTGGCGATGACCGCCGCGCCGCCGGCCTTGGCGTCCTCGGGGAAGATCTCCGGGGTGGGATTGGCGCAGGCGAAGATGATGGGGTCCCGGTTCATGGATTGGACCATCTCCGTGGTGACTGTGCCGGGGGCAGAGACGCCGATGAACACGTCCGCACCCACCAGCAGCTCCGCCAGGGAGCCGGACTTTTTCTCCAGGTTCGTCACCTGGGCCATCTCATCCTTAATCCAGTTCAGCCCCTCCCGGCCTGCGTAGATCGCGCCCTTGCGGTCGCACATGGTCACATGCCGGTATCCGGCGGAGAGAAGCAGCTTTACAATGGACACCGCAGCCGCGCCCGCGCCGGAGGTGACAATCCGGACGTCCTCCTTTTGCTTGCCCACCACCTTCAGCGCGTTGGTCAGGCCCGCCAGGGTGATGACGGCGGTACCGTGCTGGTCGTCGTGGAAAATGGGGATGTCGCACTTCTCCTTCAGCTTCCGCTCAATCTCGAAGCACCGGGGGGCGGCGATGTCCTCCAGGTTGATGCCGCCGAAGGAGCCGGACATGAGATAGACTGCGTTGACAAACTCGTTTACATCGTGGGTCTTCACGCACAGGGGGAATGCATCCACGCCGCCGAATGCCTTGAAGAGCACGCATTTCCCCTCCATCACAGGCATACCGGCCTCCGGGCCGATATCCCCCAGGCCCAGCACGGCGGAGCCGTCGGTAATGACGGCGCACAGATTGTGGCGGCGGGTCAGCTCGTAGCTCTTCTCCACGTCCTTCTGGATCTCCAGGCAGGGCTGGGCCACGCCGGGGGTATAGGCCAGGGAGAGATCGTCCTTGCTCTCCACGGGTACGGTGGCGATGACTTCAATTTTGCCCTTCCAAGCCTCGTGGAGGCGAAGGGACTCCTTTGCATAATCCATGTTCATTCCCTCACATTTCTCACAATATTTGTCTATACTCACCCTTCAAAGGGGAAGTGGTAGTGCAGGTCCAGCCTGTCCCGGATCTCCAGGAGCTCCCGCTGGACAGCCTCGCCCACAGGGACGCCCTTGTCCCTGCGCTCCAGCCAGGTGAGGTATTCCTTCTCCCCGGCGGTGTAGATGCGTCCGCAGCCTGGGGCGCGCTGGGAGGACCGCAGGGCCCGGCAGATGTCCCCGGCGGTCTTCCGGAACGCCTCCCGTCCCACGAAGGCGTCCGGGTCCACCACGAAGAAGAAGTGGCCCAGGTGGTACATCTGGGGCTTCCCCTCCGGGCTCAGGCCGGTCAGGGCCTTCATGAACTGCCCGCCTGCCAGGGCGGCGGAGAGGATTTCCACCACGGCGGCATAGCCGTAGCCCTTGTACCCGGCCAATTCCTCCCCGATGCCCCCCAGGGGGGCCAGGGCTGCTGTGCCATCTACCAGGGCGCGGAGGATAGCCTGGCTGTCCGTCATGGAGGAGCCGTCCCGGGAGACCACCATACCGGCAGGGGTGTCCTTGCCCTCCCGGGCGTAGTACTCGATTTTCCCCCGCTGGACGATGGAGGTGGCGCAGTCCAGGCAGAAGGGGAATTCCTCGTCCGTGGGCAGGGAGAAGGTCAGGGGGTTGGTGCCCATCATGTTCTCCACGCCAAAGGTGGGGGCGATGGAGGGGCGGGCGTTGGTGCCTGTGATGCCGATCATGCCCTCCTTAGCGGCCATGCCGGACCAGTAGCCGGCAATGCCGTAGTGGGTGGAGCTGCGGATGGCCCCTCCGGCCATCCCGCAGGCCTGGGCCTTCTCCAGCAGGCGTTCCATCATCTGATGGCTGGCCACCATGCCCATGCCGTCGTGGGCGTCCATGACCAGGGTGGTGGGGGTCTCCTTGACAATCTCTACCTTTGTCACTGGCAGCAGGGTGCCGTTGACAATCCGGTCGATATAGATGGGCTTGAAGCGGTTGCAGCCGTGGCTCTCAATCCCCCGCCGGTCCGACTCCAGCAGGACGTCGGCGCAGATGGCCGCGTCCGCCTCCGGTACGCCGTAGCCCTGGAAGGCGTCGATCAGGAAAGCGTTCATCAGTTCCCAGGGCACATAGGGTCTCGTTTCCATATTCCAGTCCTCCTCGTTCGTTTGCCGCCGCCTTTTGGGCCCGCCTGCGGCGGCTCTGGGCCATGCAAAGAAAAAATGCGCAGAGCAGCATCTCCGCCGCCTCGCGCATCCCAAACCTGCATAGGTATTATAGTTATTATACCAGCCTCTATCCAAAAAAGCAAGCCCCAGCCGCCATTTTCTTTTGAGGGCAAGTTTTCATAGTTAAAATGAACAGTCGGACTAGCGGGTCCGGCTGTTCTAATATGAGAGAGAAGTATAGGACGAACCGGAGGTACCCGGGCAGGTAGACCAACGACGGCAAGGCTTTCCTGCAAGAAAGAGACCAGACGCAGTACGTCAGAAAGGAAGCTCTATATGAGCACAGAAATAATCATCGATACTGCGTACAACGGGTATGTATTTGTGGGCTGGGCGGCAGGACGGTTTCAGACAGACCACGGGGAAATGATGCCCTATGCAAACATGTTTGTCCTCTCCCCTGTCAGCAGCTACGAATCTGAGGACTACCAGGCGTCGGGGATGAAAGCAGAAAAGAAGAAATGCTTATCCCCGGAGGTCTGGAATGGTCTGGAACCCGGCGACCGTGTGAAGCTGTTCTTTGATGACAAGAAGCGTGTCGTCATGGCAGCATTAGACCAGTAAGCAGCGTCTAACCACCCCGGGGGTAGCTCCCCCGGGGTGCCCCCCGGCGCTGTCAACGCCAATATGAAATTGTAAGAAAACGCCGAAGAAATTTTGTAGTTTTTCGGTAGTTGTCCAGAATCTCCAGGGTGTTTTTCATCTTAAGGGCTTCCAGGTTTTCCCTCAGCCTGTCCATAGTAAATTCACTCAT
>JAAWKB010000063.1 GCA_022797115.1 Oscillospiraceae bacterium | reverse complement strand
CTTCTCCGAGATGGCCTCCATGACCGGCGGCGGCGTGCAGACCCCGGGCTTCATGGGCCACGGCAAGCACTTCATCGCCTCCAAGAAGTTCATGAAGGCGGAGGGCGGCCTGGGCCGCATCGTCTGGATGCCCAAGGCCCTGAAGGATCTGGTTGCCGAGAAGGTCAACCACTCCGCCCAGGAGCTGTACGGGATTGAGAACTTCTGCGATATGGTCGGTGATGAGACCATTGCGGAGGACCCCGAGACCTTGATGGCCTATCTGTCCGAGAAAGGCCACCCGGCCCTGAATATGGACCCCCTGATGTAATTGATATAAGAAACAGCGGGTACCCGGTCATACGACTGGGTACCCGCTCTGCGTGTCAAAAAAGATGCTTCGCATCTTTTTTGAGAAAGGGGATCGGGCCGAGTTCGGCCCGAAAGGTGCTTTTTCGAGGCACACGCCCCCGAAAAAGTGATTTCAAATGGATTCACGCCTTCGGCATGAACTCCTGCGGAGGGCTTTTTTGACGGCCTGGGCGGGTACCCGCTGTCTTCATGGGATTCTTTTTCTCTATTTGTAACCCTTTTCCTCTTGCTTTTCCCACTGAATAGAGGGATAATATTGTCAAATGTTGGAAGAGCCATGTCCGCGCCGCCCGGCAAGCACCCGGCAGCGCAGAAAGGAGCTGCTATGGTCGCTTTGATCCGCTCCCTGGGATTGCAGGGCGTCACAGGGTACGAGGTCTCCGTGGAGTGCGCGCTGTCCGGCGGATTGCCCGCCTTTGACGTGGTGGGCCTGCCTGACGCGGCAGTCAAGGAGTCCCGGGAGCGTGTACGCGCTGCCATCAAGGCCTGCGGCGCGAAATTCCCTGTCTCCCGCATCACCGTCAACCTGGCCCCTGCGGCCCTGCGTAAGGAGGGCACAATCTATGATCTGCCCATCCTTCTGGGCATCCTCGCCGCCCAGGGTGTGGTAGAGCCCCCGCCGCCGGAGGCTGCCTTTGTGGGGGAGCTGTCCCTGACCGGCGCGCTGCGGCCCGTTACCGGCATCCTGCCCATGGCGATGGCCGCTGCCCGCACGGGGGTGCGTATGCTCTATGTCCCGGCAGAAAACGCCGCCGAGGCAACCTTGGCCCAAGGGGTCGCCGTGTATCCGGTGGAAACGGTAGGCGGCCTGCTGGACCACCTGCAAGGCCGCCAGGAGATTACGCCCGCCCCAGCCTGGGCCCCCGAGGGGGGCAGCGAGCCCGGCCCGGACTTCTCCGAGGTTATGGGCCAGGAGAACGTCAAGCGGGCGCTGGAGATTGCCGCCGCCGGCGGGCACAACATCCTTCTCATCGGTTCCCCCGGCGCGGGGAAATCCATGCTGGCCCGCCGCCTGCCCTCCATCCTCCCGGATCTGACACTCCAGGAGGCCCTGGAGGCCACCGAGATCTGGTCCGTGGCCGGTATGACCGACCGGCGCAGGCCCCTCCTCCAACACCGCCCCTTCCGCCACCCCCATCACACCGCCTCCGCCGCGGCACTGGCCGGGGGCGGGGCCTACCCCAAGCCCGGGGAAATCTCCCTGGCCCACAACGGTGTGCTGTTTTTGGATGAGCTGCCGGAGTTCTCCAAGGACGCCCTGGAGGTCCTGCGCCAGCCCATTGAGGACGGCGAAGTCACCATTACCCGGGCCGCCGGGGCCCTGCGCCTGCCCAGCCGCTTTATGCTGGTGGCGGCGATGAACCCCTGCCGCTGCGGCTGGCGGGGCCATCCCTCCGGCCGGTGCGCCTGCACCGACGCCATGGTGGAGAAATACGTCAGCCGCATCTCCGGCCCCCTGCTGGACCGGATGGATCTCCATGTGGAGGTCCCCTCTGTGGAATTCGAGGCCATGCGCCGCCGGGAGACGCCGGAATCCTCCGCTGCCGTCAAGGAGCGGGTTGACGCCGCCCGGGCCCAACAGAACAGCCGCTTTGCGGGGACAGGAATCTCCTGCAACGCCCAGATGACTCCCGCCATGGCGGGCCGGTTCTGCACCCTGGACAGCGCGGGGGAAAAGCTGTTGGAGTCCGCTTTCCGCCGCATGGGCCTCACCGCCCGCAGCCATGACCGGATTTTGCGGGTAGCCCGGACCATCGCTGACCTGGATGGGGAGGAAACCATCTCCGCCGGGCATCTGGCCGAGGCTATCCAGTACCGGAACACGGATATCCTGCGCAAATAGAAAAAGGGCCGGCGCCGGGATGTTCTCCCGGCGCCGGTTCCTTCTATACCGCCAAGGCGCTGTCAGGACAGGAGGTTGACCCCCAGGATCACAACCCCCAGCACCACCAGCACCGCACCGGTGGCCCGGTTAAGTACGGCAGGCGTACTCCTGTTGGCAAAACGGGCGGCAATCCTGGCCCACAGGAGGGTGGAGAGTACGCAGAACAGCAGTACCGTCCACTCCCCCATGCCGCCGATGACAAAGTGGCTGACCGAGCCGGTCAGGGCGGTGAACGCCATGATAAACACACTGGTGCCCACGGCAGTCTTCAGCTCATAGCCCAGCACGCTGGTCAGCACCAGCAGCATCATCATACCGCCGCCCGCGCCAATGAAACCACAGATCATCCCGATCCCTGTCCCACACAGGATGGACTGGATGAACCGCTTTTGGGGAGACACCCCCGCCATGGCCTCCTTGGTGGTCATGACGGGCTTAACGATGAATTTCACCCCCAGCAGTAGCGTCATGAATACGGAGAAATTCCCCATGGTCCCCGCAGGTACCAGGCTGGAGGCCCAGCTGCCCACCAGGGTGAAGGCCAGCACCGCCGCCATCATCACCAGGCCGTTGCGGACATCCAGGTTCTTGTTTTTCCCATAGGTATATGCGCTCACCGCGCTGGCCAACACGTCACTGGCCAGGGCAATGCCCACTGCCTGGTAGGGCTCTGTGTGCAGGAACGTCACCAGCATGGGCGTGATGACTGCCGCGGCGCTCATGCCGGCAAAGCCGGTGCCCAGCCCCGCACCGATGCCTGCAATGAAGCAGACAGCGAACTGATACAACAGGTCCATCCCTATCCCCTCTCTTCTGCGGCCAGGGCAGCGTCCACATTGCCCGCCACCCGGTCCATCAGGGCCGTCAGCAGGCGGAAATCCTCCGCTGTGAACCCGGCAAACAGCAGTTTCCCGTACTGCTTCTGGGCGGCGCGGCCCTCCTCTACAATGGGCGCAGCCTCCCCCGTCAGGCGCAGATGGATGGTCTTGCGGTTCCCCTCCCGGGTGAACCGCTCCAGCAGGCCCTGCCCTGCCAGGGTGTCGATGCCTACGGATACATGGGATTTGGCAAGGTGCCGTTTCTCGACAATATCCCGGGCTGTGTCGTATTCCGGGTTGTTGGCTAAGAACAGGATGATATCCAGCTCCAGCTGGGTCAAACCATAGCGCGCCAGCAGGGGTGCGCACAGGTTCCCATACAGCTTGCGGAGCCCCTGGGAGCGGGTAAACAGGGCAGGCAGCATGGGGAATCCCCTCCTTTATTGTTCGTTTTAGAACATAATATATCACAGGGCCTTCCCACTGTCAAGTTTTTTCCAAAGAAGCTCTGGAAGACCTCCGCCAGTCCTTGCAAAACACAGTTCGCCGTGCTAGAATAAGGCGGGCATACGCGAGAGCGTCCCTGCCAAAAGAAAAAAGTTTTGAATCGGGAGGAACAGTAATGATGAAGAGAGTAAACCGTATTGCAGCCCTGCTGGCGGCCGCCGTTCTGGCGCTGGGCCTGTCTGCTTGTGCCGGTGAGGGCGGAGGCGGGGAGAGCGATCCCCTGAAGGCTGCCATGGCGAACCTCGATGCGGCGAAAAGCATGGATGCCTGCATGGTCATGGAGATGGACATGGAGGCCAACGGTGAAAAGCTGGAGAGCGTCACCACGATGGACACCAGCGTGTTTACCGACCCCATGCGCATGAAGGTGGATTTGACAATGGATATGGGCGCCTACGGCAGCGTCACCAACAGCATCTACGCTGAGAGCGACGGCGGCAGCGGCTACACCATGTATCTCTTTGACGGCTCGAGCTGGGCTTCCCAGGCCGCCACGGAGGACGATCTGGCGATGTATGACGTCAGCGGCAGCATCGACGGCTACATAGACAGCGTCACCGCTTTCTCCCAGACCGGCGAGGAGCAGGTGGACGGCGTGGACACCTATAAGTATACCGGCGCGATCTCCGGCGAGGCCATGGAGAATGTGGTGAAGGAGTCCGGCGCGCTGGATTCCCTGGGCGACCTGGGCCTGGATGAGAGCCAGATGAATGAGATGCTCTCCGGCCTGGGTGACATCAGCGTGTCCCTGTGGATCTCCAAGGACGATCCCTACCCCGTCCGCTGCGAGATGGATATGACCGCCATTATGGATGGGCTGATGCAGAACATGGTGACTGCTATGGGCGGTGCGGAGTCTGGTGTGACCATGAGCATCCCGAAGATGCTCTTCACCATCACCTGCTCCAACTTCAACAGCGCCACTGACTTCGAGATCCCCGCAGAGGCCAAGGCATAACAACAACCGGAACGCAGAGAAAGGAGGCGGCGGCATGAGCGGGACACTCTACCTGGTCGCCACACCCATCGGCAACCTGGGCGATTTCAGCCCCCGGGCCGCCGCCACCCTGGGGGAGGCGGACTTCATTGCCGCCGAGGACACCCGGGTGTCCATGAAGCTGCTCAACCACCTGGGGCTGCGAAAGCCGCTGGTGAGCTACCACCAGCACAACCGCTTCACTGCTGGGCCGGCCATCCTGGAGCGGCTTCTGGCGGGGGAGTCCTGCGCCCTGGTGACAGACGCAGGCACCCCCGCTGTCAGCGACCCGGGGGAGGATCTGGTCCGGCTGTGCGCAAAGAGCGGGGTGGAGGTGATCTCCATCCCCGGTTGCTGCGCCCTGGTGTCCGCCCTGGCGGTCAGCGGCCTGCCCACAGGGCGATTTGCCTTCGAGGGGTTCCTCCCCGCCAGCGGGCGGGAGCGGCGGGAGCGGCTGTCTGAGCTGGCAGGCGAGGGGCGGACTGCGATCCTGTACGAGGCGCCCCACCGCCTGCGCGCTACACTGGACGACCTGCTGGCCGTCCTGGGGGACCGGCCGCTGGCGCTGTGCCGGGAGCTGACCAAGCTCCACGAGGAGACCCGCCGCACCACCCTCTCCCAGGCGTCGGCCTACTACCGGGAACATGAGCCCCGGGGGGAGTTTGTGCTGGTGCTGGGCGGCGCGGAGAAGGCCGCGGGCCCCGCCGTTACCTTGGATGAGGGCGCGGCCATGGTGCTGGCGCGCCGGGCCGCCGGGGAGCGTATGAAGGATGCGGTCCGTCAGGTTTCCGCAGAGACGGGCCTTGCCCGCAATGAGCTCTATGAGGCGGCCTTAAAGGCCGGGCAGTAGCGGAAAGGGGGAGGCCATGGCAAACTGGTGGGGGCATTTCAAGACGATCACCGCCCACAAGGCCCGGGTGATGAAGTACTGTTTCCGCGTGGGGCTGTACCGGCAGGGGCTTGCCCACGACCTGAGCAAATATGGCCCCACAGAGTTTCTGGTGGGGGCGCGGTACTACCAGGGCAACCGCAGCCCCAATGAGGCGGAGCGTCTGGAGCGGGGGTATTCCTCCGCCTGGCTCCACCACAAGGGGCGCAACAAGCACCACCTGGAGTACTGGATTGACTACGCGCCTGAGCTGGGCTACCGCATGGGCGGCATGGAGATGCCAGTCCGGTACGTGGTAGAAATGTTCTGCGACCGAGTGGCGGCCTGCCAAACCTACCAGAAGGGGAACTACACCGACGCCTCCCCGTGGGACTACTACGCCGGGAGCGCGGACCACTATATCATCCATCCCAAGACCCGGGCCCTCCTGGAGCAGCTTCTGCGGATGCTGCGGGACGAGGGGGAGGCGCGGACGCTGGATTATATCCGCCGAGAGGTGCTGAAAAACAGGTAAGCACCAACTGTTCATCTGGCCGTCAGGCTTGATGATCGCCCCAACAAGCAAAGGAGATTCTTGATGAAACTGACTACTATGACAACGGAGATTGCGGCATAACCGGGAGGTTTGCTGCATGTCCGACAAACCTCCCAGAAGTTGATGATTTTACTTTTAGGAGGCTACTTCCTGTGAATAGGGAAAACAAGAAAAAATCATTTGAAAAAGGCTACTACAGGACACATCCATGCACCGATTCATTTGTCTGTAAGGTTTGCGGACGAACTGTTGTTGCGAGCGGTGCAGGAAGTGAGCACCGAAACCACTGCCCATACTGCCTTTCCAGCCAGCATTTAGATCTCGAGCCCGGCGACCGGGCGGCTGATTGCGGAGGCGCCATGGAGCCGATCACTGTTTGGGTGAGAAAGAATGGCGAGTGGGCCATCATTCACCGCTGCAAAATTTGCGGTGCGCTCAGTTCAAACCGTATTGCCGCGGACGACAATCCCATGAAGCTGATGTCCCTTGCCATGAAGCCTGTTTCTTCACCGCCCTTCCCATTGGAGCGGATTGAGGAAATGACACGGCTGATGGGCGGGGATGGAGAGCTCAAGTGGTGAGGCAGCATTGTAAGGGCTGACTTGCGATGGAGGGGGAGGCTTGCCCTGGGCGAAATTCCCTCTTAACCCATACGCAGAAAATAGAGTAAAAAGCTTTCCACCCGGACCCTCAGCATAGGGGTCCGGGTGGAAAGCTTTTCTTTTGCTTCTTTTCCTTCCGCAAAGAGAAGAAGGGAGACTATCGTCTGATTATTTTTTCAAAAACCGCATCATGATCTGGGCCAGCTCTGCGCGGGTGGTGACGCCGTGGGGGTCCAGCACACCGCTGGAGCGGCCTGAGATCAGCCCCTCCCCCACGGCCCAGGACATGGCATCCACAGCCCAGTCAGAGATGCTGGCCCAGTCGGAGAAGCGGGAGAGGTCTCCCGACGGCTCCGCTGCCAGCTGGGCGCGCCGGTGGAGCATCGCGGCCAGCTGCTGCCGGGTGACACTGTCCGTGCCCGCAAAGGAGGTTCCACCGTCCTGGCCGGTGACAAGCCCCTCTCCATAGGCCCAGCAAAGGGCGGACATGTACTTGGCGTTGCTGGGAACGTCCGTGAAGGGCAGATCCTTGGCGGAGAGGGCGGGTTCAGGACTGCCCGCCCCCTGATACAGGGCGGTGACAACATGAATCCTGGTGGCGTACTCCAGAGGGGAGAAGGTGAAGGGTTCATCCTGCTCCTCCATCACCCCCGCGCCCCAAACATAGTCCACCGCCTCATGGTACCACGCCCCCTTGTCCACATCCGTCAGCAGGGCCATGGCGCAGGGAGTCGGGCTGGCGGGGTTGGACGGGTCAATGGCGTAGCCTGCACGGTTGGAGGCGTAGTCCTCCACAACGACATACAGCGGCTGGCTGGTATCTACATGCAGGGTGACGGCTTCGCCGGCGGTCTCCGGGAAAAAGGTCTGTTCCGCAAGCACACGGCCGCTGCTGTCCTGCACGGCGGCATAGGCCACATGGCGGTTATCCTGGATCGTGAGCTCCAGGCCGCCCGCTGCGGCTGCGGCGGATACGGTGGGTGCGCTCCCATCCAGGGTCACAGGGAAACTCCACTCCAGATAGGGCTGGTAGGTCTCCCCCAGGAGCCAGGCGTAGGAGGACGGGTTCTTCCGGTTGGGGGCGCTGGCGGCGTAGGCGTCCTGCACCGCCTTGTCATAATCCAGCCAGGCGTAGAAGCTTACCTGGACCTGGGTTCCGTCTGGCAGAGGATTGCCATTGGCGTCCTTGCCGTCCCAGACGTAGCTTGCGCCGCTCCGGAACGCTTTCAGCACACCGTCATAGGCGGACTTGGTGGTCCACGGGTCGTCCTCCACGTAGTAGACAGCCCCGGTCTTCTGATCTGACACAAGCATAACAATGTGGGCTGCGTTGCGCAGGACATAGACCTCCGCCTTTAGGCCCGCGCCCATGTTGTCTATGGCGTTGGAGCCCTGGGTGGGGACGGCGATGCGGCTGTCACTGTAGGGACCGGCGGCGTAGCCGTTCTCCCCCAGCAGGCGGACCGGATCGTCCTCGCCGGGCTGGCCGATGCAGGCCCAGTTGATTCCCAGCTCCACATCCAGGAGATCATAGTACTGGTTCCGGTTCTCCAGGAAACTGATGTATGTACCACCCTGGCCGGAGAGCTGGCGGTACGTATCCTGCATGTCCCGGAAATCGGCGGATTCCAGGATAGGAGCGGCGCTCCAGTCCCCGCAGAAGCCCAGGAAAGCGGCGTGGGCGCTCTGCTCCCCGGCAGTGGCAGTGACAAAGCCCTCCACAAAGAAGCCGTTGGGGAACACCGCAGCCAGTTCCTCCCGCAGGGAGGGGGACACCGTCAGGACCAGGGAGACCTCCTGCGTCCCGCGGGCGGGGACGGTAACGCTGCCGCCGCCTTCCACCGTGACCCGGCTGGAGATGTCCATGGAGGACAGCAGGCTGAAGGTGGCGCCGTCCGACTCCTTGTAAGCGTCAGTGAGGACCACTGTGTCCAGTTGGGCGGTCATGGCCCGGTTGGAAAGATTGCGCAGGGTGAAGGAGAGGGTAAACTGTCCCTCCGCGCTGGCCCCCAGCTCCAGCAGGGGGGTCGTCACCAGCAGGTCGCTGGATACGGCGGCGGCCGGGTTCATCAGGCCCGCGCCCTGGCGGCGGGGGGAGCTGGGGGTATTGTCCTGGCCGGCCAGGATCTGGGCAGTACTCGCCATCAGGCTCTCCGCCAGATCGGCCCGCTCCTGCTTGTTGGAGATCCCCCGCTCCCGCAGGGCCTGGAGCACCACCGCAAAGGAGCCCGCCGCAGTACCGGAGGCCATAGAGGTCCCCTGCTCCTCATAGTAGTAGTTGTCCTCCCGGCTCCCGGCGGATACTGTGGGGCCGCCGATAGCAGTGAGGGCCGGGGTCAGGCGCAGGTCGGAGGTGGTCCCCATGGAGGAATAGTCCGCAACCGCAGGGGAACCGCCCTCCCCCAGCTCCGCAGACACAATGGAGAGGGAGCCCAGGTAGGTACTGGGCGAGTAGAGCCCGCCGTAGTCGGGGTAGCTGCTGGTGGGGAGGGACTCCCCCCAGGTTTTATTGGTGGAGACAATACCGCCGTTCCCGGCGGCGCAGCAGATGATGACGCCGGACTCCCGCATCTGAGAGAAGGCACGGCAGTAGATGCCGTCCAGCACGTCGTCCTGGGTAAAGCCGTTGCTGATCCCCAGGGAGAGGTTGACCACGTCGGCCCCCAGGTTCCATGCGTCCTCCAGGGCACGCAGGATCACGGCGTCATCCGCGCCGCCGCCGAAGCCGTCCGGGAACACCTTCATGCTCAGGATCTGCGCCGCCGGAGCCGCACCCTGGAAGATGGCGTTGTCATCAAAGAAGCCCGGTACATACCCCGCCGCCAGGGCGGCTACATGGGTGCCGTGGTTGTCGGCGCTGTACACGTCCCCGTCTCCTTCACTGTAGTCATAGGCAAAGGGAATCCGCTCAGACAGGTAGACACCCTGGGTCCCGCCCTTGGATAAGAACGCCTCTATATCCTTCTGGCTCAGGGCGGGGGATTTTGCCAGGCCATAGTCAAAAAAAGCCTCATGGGTGGTCCGCAGGCCGCTGTCCAATACGGCAATCACCATGCCATCGCCGTTGTAGCCCTGCTCCCACAGCTTGTCCAAGCCCATGAGGGCCGCGCCATTGTCGGTCTGGGTGGGGTTGGACGAGGTGGTGCGCTGGGGCTCGGTGTAGCTGCGGGCCAGGGCGACCTTCTCCACCCCTTCCAGGGTTTCCAGGACCTCCAAGGTTTCCGGGCTGGCCTCTACAGCCGCGCCGGAAAAGAGCTGATCGTAACGCCATAGGAAATCTACATCCCGCATCCGCTCAAAATAGTGGGCCATCCTGTCCGGGTTGGCGTCCTCGCTGTAGACGACCACCGCCCGCACCTGGCTGCCATCCAGCCCGGCCGCGCCGGCAGAGCAGGCCAGCACCGCACCGGCCAGCAGGGCCAGCAGGATGGTCAGGATTTTATTTTTTCTCATATGCATGTCGTTTGTCCCTCCATTGATGGATGTGTCCATTCTACCACATCGCCGGACCCAGGGCAACCTCCCATTTCCCGCTTTTCTCTGGCAGAAACGGCAGAAAATCCCCCATCTGCTTTTGCAGATGGGGGATTTTTCAATAGGATCTGCGGGCTGGCTCAGCCCTTGACGCCGCCGGCGGTGAGCCCTGCGACCAAGTGCTTTTCAATGCACAGGAACAGGACAATGACCGGGATGGTGGCAAACAGCGACGTAGCAAACAGGTACTGCCACTGGATGAAATTGTAGCCATAGAAGACGTTAATACCGACGGTAATAGGCTTGAGCAGGTCGTCCTGGATCAGCGTCAGTGCGATGGTGTACTCGTTCCAGGAGTTGATGAACACGAAGATCAGCGTAGTGATGATACCCGGGGCAGCCATGGGCAGCACCACCCGGATGAGGGCCTGGACTGTGCCGCAGCCGTCGATCATCGCCGCCTGCTCCATCTCCGCAGAGATGGTCAGGAACGTGCCCCGCAGCAGCCAGATGGCGAATGCCTGGTTGAACGCCGCGTTGAGCAGGATCAGGCCCACCAGACTGTTGCTCAGATGCATACTCACCATCAGCTTGTAGATGCCCACCAGCAGCACCACGGGGGAGAACATCTGGCTGACAATGACCGCGCCCAGGAAGAAGGTCTTCCCCTTGAAGCGCATCCGGGCCATGGCGTAGGCGGCGGGGATGCCGCACAGGATGGCCAGGAAGGTAGCCCCGCCGGAGACGACCAGGGAGTTGAGGAAGTACTTGAACACCGGGGCCGCCGACCAGATGCCCAGGAAATTGGACCACTGCCACTGCTGGGGCAGGATGGTCATGTTGGCAGCGTACATCTCCGCGTCCGTCTTGGCGGCAGTAGTGAACATGACGAAGTAGGGGTAAAGGATGACAATGCAGACAATAAAGACAAAGAGATAGAGCAGCGTCTGCTGCAAGGGGGTTCTCTTCTTGTTCATTGGTCAGCCTCCTCTCCCTTCAGCGACAGCACCATGTAGATGCCCGCGCAGATGGACAAAATGACAAAGCCGATGACCGACACGGCGGCCGCCTGGCCAGACTTGCCGCTGTAGAAGGACAGCTTATACAGGTATGTAACCAGGGTGTGGGTCTTGTCCGCCGGGTCGCCCTTGGAAATGGTCCAGATGATGGGGAAGGAGTTGAACACGTAGATGATGTTCAGCACCGTGGACACGGTGAGGGAGGGGCGCACCAGAGGCAGGGTGATTTTGAAAAGCCTGTGCCAGAAGGTAGCCCCGTCCATCTCTGCCGCCTCATAGTAGGAGGTGTCGATGCTCTGCAGGCCGGAGAGGACGCAGAAAGTGACGAAGGGGATGGTCACGAAGATGCCCACCCAGCACTCCCAGGCGAAGAAGGCCGCTGCGGAGTTGGTCCAGTTGACAAAACTGTCAATGAGGCCCAGCTTCTTGAGGATGACATTCAGCGAGCCGTAATCGGCGCTGATGATGTATTTCCAGATAACGGACTGGATAATTAGGGAAGTAGCCCACGGGAATACCACGACTGCCCGGACAAACTTGCGCCCGCGGAAGTTCTGGTTGAGCACCAGGGCCAGCACGAAGCCGATGAGGGTGGAGAAGCCCACCACCACGACCGTCCACACAAGGGTGTTTTGCAGGGTATGCCAGAAGGTAGGGGAGGATAAAACCTCCTTGAAGTTTTCAAAGTTGTTGAACCCCTTGACGATATTGGCCCGGCTGATCTCCGACAGGGACAGCCGGAAGACCGTGACAATCGGGATGACGATCATGACGGCCATCAGGAGGATGCTGGGCAGCATCCATAGGTAGGGTTCCGCCTGTTTCAGCCTGCGGTTGCGATTCACTGCGCCGCCCCCTTTCTCATTTTCTCAATCTCTCATTCTCTCTTCGGGATAGGAAGGGGGGCCGGACCAAGTCCGGCCCCCCTGAAATGTACGTCAGCTGGGATGCGCTCAGGCGATGCGGCCCTGGATCTCATCCAGAACGGCCTGGGCGTCCTCGCCCTGGCAGATGCGCTGCTCCGCCTCAATCACGCCCTGCTTGACATCGATCCACTCCGCACGGCTGGAGGGATAGAAGTCGCAGGAGAGCAGGATGGAGGAGAAGTTGGCAAAGTACTCGCTGTTGCCGGGGGCCTTGTCAGGGCCGCCCACCACGAACTGCTCCGCGTTCTGAGCCAGCAGGTCGGAGGAATCGGTGGTGACGGGCAGGAATCCCTCGTAGACCATGTACTCGGAGTAGCGGTTGGTGTCATAGAAGAAGTCAAAGAACTTGCTGACAGCGTCCAGACGGGCAGCCTCGTCGGCATTCTTGCTGGCGGTGATGCTGCTGTCAAAGACCATCAGGCGGTCGCACACGCCCATGCTCACGGGCTTGCCGGTCTGGGTGGGCAGGTCGGCGACCACGTAGTTGACCTCGGAGTCGGCGCTCATCATGTTGCAGGCGCCGATCATCATGGCCTGGGAGCCGGCGTTAAAGGCGTCCTGGAGGGGATAACGGGTGTCGGTGTAGGGGTTGGCGTTGCAGTAGCCGTTATCAATGAGGCTCTTGATGTAGTTCATGGCCTCGGCGTTCTGGGGGCTGTTCAGGGCCCAGTCGCCGTTGGCGTCCACAAAGCCGCCGCCGTTGTTCCAGGTGTAGTAGGCAAAGGCAGCCTGGCCCTCGTCGGTGGAGATGTCAAGGCCCCAGGGGACGATGGAATCACCGAACTTGTCCTTGATGGCCTGGCAGGCGGCGTCAACCTCAGCCCAGGTGGTGGGAGGGGCGGTGATGCCGGCTTCGTTGAGCAGGTCCATGTTGCAGAACATGGCGCGGCAGGAGGCCAGGATGGGCAGGGCCCAAACGGTGCCGTCCAGCTCGTTGGCGCTCCAGAAGCTGGGGATCAGCTTGGCCTTCAGCTCGGCAGAGGTGTACTCCTCAGCGGGGACCAGCAGGTCGTCGGCCACGTAGTCGGCAAAGGTGTCGATGTTCAGGATGTCGGGGGCCTGCTGGGTACCGATGCGGGTGCCCACCACGGTGTACAGGTCGTTCCAGGAGACAATCTCCACGTTCAGGTCGATGTTGTTATAGGTATCCTCGAAGTCCTTCTCAAAGGTGGGCCACCAATCCTGGGTGTAGTTGCCATACTGGGAGATGATGACGTTCAGCGTGACCTTCTCTCCAGAGGGGGCGGGGGCAGGATCGGGGGTGCTGGGGGCGGGTTCGGACTGGCTGGGGGTGTTGTTCTGGGCCGGGGGGGTGTTGTTCCCGCCACAGGCGGCCAGGGCCAGCACCATCACCAGGGCCAGCAGCATTGCAAGAGCTTTCTTCATTTCTCGATGATCCTCCTTAAAGCTTGATAGGAAACGGCGCTTCCCGCGCGGACTGGAGCTGCTGCGCATGAAGCGTCGATCTGGCTTTATTGTATCGCCTTCCCTGGACAAAAAATAGGAATGAACGTTCAGAAAATAGCAAAATCGTACACAGTAAGAAAAATTGTGCGATTTATGTAAAAACCGCTCCTTGATTTCGTCACTTTGCCTAAATTTTTTGCGGCGGCTGCTGCCCTTTTTCCCGAAATGCCCGAGGCGTGCTGCCGGTGACAGAGCGGAACACCCTGGAAAAGTAGTTGTAATCGCTGATGCCCACGGCCTCCGCCACAGCAGAGATGGGCAGGTTGTTTTGCAGCAGGAGGGCCTTGGCCGCGCCGATGCGCCGCTGGGCGATCAGGTAGGAGAGGGTATGGCCGCCGGAGAGCTCCTTGGCCAGGCGGCAGAGCTTGGTCCGGCCGATGTGCAGCTGCTCGGAGATGGAGGCCAGGGAGAGCTTTTCCATGTAGTGCTGGTCCAGATACAGTTCCAGCCGCTGCAGGTCGGTGCGCCCTGTGGCCTGGATCATCCCCTTGAGCTGGATATAGGCGGACAGGGCCTCCAGGGTTTCCGCGTAAGCCCGCAGCTCCTTGGCTGAATATTGGCGGAGCTGGAAGAAGGCGCAGCGCAGCTCATCCATGCTGCCGGGGTACCAGCCCAGCCGGGGGCGGCTGTCCGCCCACTGCTGCTCGATGGGGGAGTCATCCAAAAAACAGCCGAAGATCAGATAGGCCAGGGGGATATTCTGGCTGTAGATCGGCATAACCGCCTCGCAGATCCCTGCGTGGCAGCGGTAGAACCGGAACCCCTCCCCGGCGGCGCAGCTCTTCACGGCCTGGGCGTCGCAGGCAAGACATCGCTTATGGCCCTCCGGCAGGGCGTTGATGGCCCGGCAGAAGGGTGGATGGTTCTCAAAGAGGCAGATGTCCCTGCCCTGGGGGTCCAGAATATTGGCCGGCATCCCGGTAAGGACATAGAGGTTCGTGACCAGCTGGAGCAGCTGCTCCTGGTCAAACAGTACGTTCACAGCAATCCCTCCCAATGCTCGCCGCAGCGGCGTACCTATAGCAATCATCAGAATTTCTGGCAAAAGTTCGGTGGTACAAAGCGCGCATGGCTGCGTTGTCGTCCTTGGCGGGCGTCAGCCCGCCTGCGTCCTCC
>JAAWKB010000062.1 GCA_022797115.1 Oscillospiraceae bacterium | reverse complement strand
CCAGTTGGTTTCCCAAGATGATTTCAAAAATACCACCACCACCATTACCGACAACGGCGATTGGGGCGAGATTTACAAGCCGAAGAATTTCAAGGAAAATGGGAATACTTCCACATTTACAGACGGCACAGGGGCAAATACAATTCGGGTTACCCGAAAAGGCTCCGGTGTTATGGGGATTTATACTTCACAAAGTTTTACCGCTTCTAATGAGTTCCCTGATGATTGGAAGGAACTGTGGCAGGACGAATGGCAGGGCAAGCCCTGGGAAGATGACTGGTGGCAAAATACCTGGCGGGAAGATGATACCTCCCATGCTCCCGCCGCGACTGACGAGCGGTCTGAAAAAACGAATACAGTTTCCGCGGACATAGAGCGGTACTATGAGGCCGGCAGCTTGCCTCTGTTTGAAATCACGTTCCCCCGACTGGATGAAAGTACGCAAAAGAAATGGCTTGAAAAGTTCTATGCGGATGGGGACTTTACGTTTTTCTCTGTCGCTGCGCGTTGGCTTGACACAAATTCCGCTCTGTTTACCGGCTTCGCCGAAAAAGCGTATGTTGATGAGAAAACAGCGTTTTTCTCCATCTTGACCGACTGCATGGACGAAATGCAACTGAAACTTTGGCTGGACAGGGCTTTGGAAGATGGAAACTGGGCGTTCCAATCCATGCTTTTTGATAGGCTGGACAGAAAAGACGAATTTGACGAGTTGAAAGAGAAACAGGAAAAGGAATGGGTCGAGGCGCAGATGGCAGAATATGAGGCGGTAGGCGTCACAATGGTGGATGAAAAGACGTATTATTATCAAGGACAATTAATCAATATCTTTCTGGACATCCGGAAGGAAGGCTCCTTCTATACTCTGAATATGAACCCGAAGGGAACCGTCAATATTAAAATCACCCGGGACGCGAACGACAATATCACAGGCGCCGCCTATATGACCGAGGCGGAAGTGGCTGAGCAGTTTGGGGATATGGATGACCCGGATGATACAACTGATGTGGAGCTGATCCCTGTTGATTTCAAGACCGTAGCGGCAGGAGAAACGATCTTCCTGGGGGAATATACATTGTCCGAGGGGGATGAAATCCTGTACAGCATTTCAGTGAAAACAGGAAAACAAATAAAGGTTTTTTTCGCTAAGGACGGGCAGGAAGATGTGGCCTACTGGTCCGTGAATAACCTGCGTCAGCCGGGCGAACCGCTGGAATGTATCGCAGATTTTACCGTTGGGCCTCCCGCAACAAAGCCCGGAACCTATAAACTGTACCTCCAGGCCCCGGACGGCGCTTTGGGAAATGTAAGGGGCAGTATTTCTATCGGATTTGCGGCAGAAGCATCTTAAACTACTGTACGCACCGCATGGCCTAATGGCTGTGCGGTGCTTTTTGCTGTCTGTGTCAGTCCTTCGTGTAGGTGTCCACGATACGTACTTCCAACTCCCGGTAAGATAGAAATTGCTTTACTGCCAATATCCGCCATTGCCTGGCTTCTCCCAATGATTGGCTGTCAATAACAATAAAAGGAAAGAGTAAGAGCGCGCAGGCCCTTACTCTTTCCTTTTATGCCATTTTACTGCCAATACAACCTAAGAAGACAGGAATAAAGTTCTTTTTGATTCTTTTTCTTTCAAGAAAAAGAATGACTGCCGCCTTATCCCTCCGTCTCCTCCTCCGGTTCCTTTTCCGCCAGGGCAATGGAGATCACCTGGTCATCCTCCTCCTTAAAGCGCATGACGATAACGCCCTGGGTGGAGCGACCGCAAATCTTGATTGCGCCGGCATCCGTGCGCAGCATGACGCCCTGGGATGTGACCACCAGCAGGTCCTCCGAGCCGTCTACTACCTTGATGCCAACGACGCTGCCCGTCTTGTCGGTCAGGCCATAGTTCTTGATGCCGATACCGCCCCGGCTGGTGATGCGGTAGTCCTCCACAGCCGTGCGCTTTCCATACCCCTTTTCAGTGATGGTCAGCACAGTCTTTCCGGCAATCGCCCTGGCTGCGCCCACCACATAGTCGCCTTCCCGCAGGCGGATGCCGCGCACACCCATGGCCTCCCGGCCCATAGCCCGCACGTCTGTCTCTTGGAAACAGACCGCCATGCCGTCATGGGTGGCAATCAGGATATTCTGGCTGCCGTCCGTCTCCCGGACGCTGATCAGCTCATCCCCCTCGTCCAGCTTCAGCACCCGCAGGCCGTTATTACGCACATTCCGCAGGGATTCCACCGGCAGGCGCTTGACCGTACCGCCGCGTGTCACCATGACCAAAAACCGCTCCCCGGTGGTGATATCCCGGGTGGAGATCATGGCGCTGATGCCCTCTCCAGGCTCCACGGGCAGGATATTGACAATGTTGGTGCCCTTCGCCGTCTTGCCGGACTGGGGGATCTGGTAGCCCTTCCGGCGGTAGACACGGCCCATATTGGTGAAAAAGAGCACATAGTCATGGGTGGAGGCTGTGAAAACAGTATTCACATAGTCCTCCTCCTTGGTGGACATGGACTTGTTGCCCTTTCCGCCCTTGCCCTGGAGGCGGTACTCACTGGCAGGCGTGCGCTTGATATAGCCGCCGCTGGTGAGGGTATAGACGCACTGCTCCTCCTCAATCAGATCCTCCACATCCAGATCGTCCTCTGCAAAGCCGATCTCTGTGACGCGCTCATCGCCAAACTTGTCCGCAATCTCCTGCAGCTCCTCCTTGAGGACCTGGCGCAAAAGCCCCTCATCAGACAAAAGGCTCTGAAAGTAGGCAATCCGCTCCTCGATCTCATGATACTCCGCCTCCAGCTTCTCCCGGTCCAGCCCCTGCAAACGGCGCAGCTGCATCTCCAGGATCGCTTGGGCCTGGACGTCATCCAGGGCAAAGCGCGCCATCAGGTTTTCCTTGGCGTTGTCGTAGCTGGTGCGGATGATGTGGATCACTTCATCAATATTGTCCTGGGCGATCAGCAGGCCCTCCAGCAGATGGGCCCGCTCCTGTGCCTTGCGCAGGTCGTGCCGGGTCCGGCGGAGGATGACCTCCTCCTGATAGGCCAGATACTCGTCTATGATGTGGCGCAGGGACAGGATCCGGGGCTGGGACTGGTTGTCCACCAGGGCCAGCATATTGATGGCAAAGGTGGTTTGCAGCTGGGTCTGGGCAAACAGGCGGTTGAGCACCACCTGGGTATTGGCGTCCCGCTTGAGCTCGATGACAATGCGCATCCCGTTGCGGTCCGACTCGTCCCGGATATCGCTGATCCCCTCCAGCCGCTTGTCCTCCACCTGGTCGGCCATATTCTTAATCAGCATCCGCTTATTGACCTGATAGGGGATCTCTGTGACCACAATCCGGGTGCGGTTCTGGCCAAACTCCTCCAGCTCTGTGCGGGCCCGGACCTTGATATGCCCCCGGCCGGTGGCATAGGCCTGCCGGATGCCGGCGCGGCCCATAATGATGCCCTTGGTAGGGAAGTCCGGCCCCTTGATGTACTCCATCAGGTCGTTGAGATCGGCGTCCGGGTTCTCCAGCACATGGACGCAGGCCCCAATCACCTCCCGGAGGTTGTGGGGCGGAATATTGGTGGCCATCCCAACGGCAATGCCGCTGGAACCGTTCACCAGCAGGTTGGGGAACCGGCTGGGCAGTACCCGCGGCTCCCTCCGGCTCTCATCGAAGTTAGGGTCCCAGTCTACGGTGTCCTTGTCGATGTCCCGCAGCATCTCATTGGAGAGCTTTGACAGGCGGGCCTCGGTGTAACGGTAGGCAGCCGGGGGGTCGCCATCGACAGAGCCGAAGTTGCCGTGGCCGTCCACCAGCATATAGCGCATGGAGAAGTCCTGTGCCAGGCGCACCAGCGCGTCATAGACGGAGGCGTCGCCGTGGGGGTGGTAGCGGCCCAGCACATCGCCCACGCAGGTGGCCGACTTCTTAAAGGGCTTGTCACTGGTGAGATTATCCTCATACATCGCGTAAAGGATGCGGCGGTGGACCGGCTTTAAGCCGTCCCGCACGTCCGGCAGTGCCCGCCCCACGATCACGCTCATAGCGTACTCAATATAAGAGTTTGTCATCTCCGGCACCAGGGGGGAGGTGACAATCTTCTGGTCTGGATACCGGATCTCCTCCGGGTCGTACTGTGGTTTTTTGCTCATGGTAGTTTCCTCACTTTTCGTCCAGCCGCATCACAAGGTTGTCTGCATCCAGACCTGTCTCATTCTCCTCCGCAAGCCTGACATCCGATATCCGGAGCCGGTAGCGGGAGATCATTTCATCGGCAAAACCGGCTCCCTCCGCATACTCCGCCCCTGTCATCTCCACCTGCTTCTCCTCGACGGTAAAGACATAGCTCATCCCGGGCTCCAGCTGCTCCGCCAGATCACCGACATGCAGGGCAAACGGGCCGCTTTGGAACAGTGTGACCACCGCCACCTGCGGCGTAGTGCTGTCGGTCACATAATCCGGGATCAGGCTGCGGACCGTGGCCGTAAAGCTGCCGCCTATACGGACGCTCACCATGCTGCCCGCCGCCTCCGGCGGGACGCTGCCCTGCATCGCCTGCAGCTCAGCCAGAAGCGCGTCCCTCTCGGCACAGACATCGTCGTATTGCTGCCTTGATATCCCACAGCCGGACAGGGCGAGAATCGCAGCGCAGAGAACAACCAGGCTGACTGTTTTTTTCATCGCCGTTCCCTCTTAATAGTCCAAATTCACTGCGTACTTGGCATTTTTCTCAATAAATTCCTTCCGCGGCTCCACCTTTTCGCCCATCAGGACGGTGAAGATGGCGTCAGCCTTCACCGCGTCGTCCAGCTCAATGCGCCGCAAGGTGCGCTTTTCCGGGTCCATAGTGGTCTCCCACAGCTCGTGGGGGTTCATCTCGCCCAGGCCCTTGAAGCGGCTGATGTCCACCTTGGCATTGGGGTTGTCGCCGCGCAGCTCGGCGCTGATGGCGTCCCGCTCCTCCTCGGAGAAGGCCAGGCGGGTGGTCTTGCCACGGCTCAGCTTAAACAGGGGAGGCACGGCGGAGTAAACATATCCCTGCTCAATGAGAGGGCGCATGAAGCGGAAGAAGAAGGTCAGCAGCAGCGTGCGGATATGGCTGCCGTCCACGTCCGCATCGGCCATGATAATCACCTTGTGGTAGCGGAGCTTGTTTACGTCGAAGTCCTCCCCGATCCCCGCGCCCAGGGCGGTAATGACCGGCTGGAGCTTATCGTTGCCGTATACCTTGTCTACCCGCGCCTTCTCCACGTTGAGCATCTTCCCCCACAGGGGCAGGATGGCCTGGAAACGGCTGTCCCGGCCCTGGGTGGCGGAGCCGCCTGCACTGTCGCCCTCTACGATGTAGATTTCCGTCAGCTCCGGGTTGTTCTCGTTGCAGTCCCGGAGCTTGTCCGGCATGGCCGCGCCGCCGAGGGCGGTCTTGCGGCGGATGGACTCCCGGGCCTTCTTGGCGGCCTCCCGGGCCCGGTTGGCCATCATGGCCTTGTCCAGGATCATCCGGGCCACCTTGGGATTTTCCTCCAGGTACTCGTCCAGCTTCTCGCTGACCACCGCCGCCGTCAGGGTGCGGATGGAGGCGTTGCCCAGCTTGGCCTTTGTCTGCCCCTCGAACTGGGCCTCTGTGAGCTTGACGGAGATGACGCACATCAGGCCCTCCCGGCAGTCCTCGCCGGAGACCTTGTCGTCGCCCTTGATGATGTTGTTTTTCTTGCCGTAGGAATTGAGCACCGTCGTCAGCGCCCGCTTGAAGCCCTCCTCATGCATACCGCCCTCCGGCGTGCGCACGTCGTTGGCAAAGGAGACGATGGTCTCATTGTAGTTGTCGTTATATTGCAGGGCAATCTCCACGGAGGCGTCGTCCTTGCTGCCGTGCATGTAGATCACCCCGTCATGGAGGGGGGTCTTGTTCTGATTCAGCCAGGCGACATACTCCCGGATCCCCCCCTCGTAGCACATCGCATCCGTGTCGTCCCGGCCCTCCCGGCGGTCAAAGGTGGAGATTTTCAAACCGGCATTCAAAAACGCCTGCTGCTGCATCCGGGTATGGATGGTGTCGTAGCTGAAGGTGGTGACGTCGAACATCTCCGGGTCCGGCTTGAAGGTGACGGTAGTGCCGGTATAATCTGTTTCGCCCACTATTTTCATCGGCTGGGTGATGGCGCCCCGGGAGAAACGCATCTCATAGATCTGGCCGTTCTTGTGGACCTGGACCACCAGCCACTCGCTCAGTGCGTTGACTACGCTGGCGCCAACCCCATGGAGGCCGCCGGACACCTTGTAGCCGCCGCCGCCAAACTTACCGCCGGCGTGGAGCACGGTAAACACCACCTCCAGGGCGGGCAGGCCCGTCTGTGGCTGGATGTCCACGGGGATGCCGCGGCCATTGTCGGTGACGGTGATGGTGTCGCCCTCGTTGATGCTGACAGTGATCTCATTGCAGAAGCCCGCCAGGGCCTCGTCAATGGAGTTGTCAACGATCTCATAGACCAGGTGGTGCAGGCCGGACTCGCTGGTGGAGCCGATGTACATACCCGGCCGCTTGCGCACAGCCTCCAGGCCCTCCAGGACCTGGATCTCCGACCCGCCGTACTCATGGTCCACCTGGCTGGCGTTCAATTCAGTTTGTTCAATCTGTTCAATCAAATCAGACATGGTTACCTCCGATCAGGGTGTAGGGGGCGGATGGAATCCAGCCGCCCGAGCAGCGTAGCGGGCGCCAGCGGGGAGATATACACTCGCTGCCAGCTGCCCCTTGGACAGCAGACGACCAACGATTTCGGCAGGTCGCCGCCTGCGCTGACGACCATCCCATCCTCCTGCGCGCCACGCAAAAACTCCCTTGTGGCTCTGGCGGTGGATGCGTTATCGAGATCGAATATACCAATGATGTCATCCGCCGGGACGGAGACATTGTTCCCAAGATGCAAATACATAAATTTTTCCCTCTGCGGGGCTGTCATCCAGCGGTGACGGCCCCGCCGTCCACCCGGTATACCGTCCCCTTCAGAAGGGAATGGAGACGGTCCTCCTCGCAGCAGGTGATAAAGACCTGCCCGCTGCCTAAGCGGTTGAGGACATACTCCTGCCGCCTGGGGTCCAGCTCGCTGAGCACATCGTCCAGCAGCAGGATCGGGTATTCTCCCATAATTTCCCGGTGGATCTCCCGGGCGGCCAGCTTCAGGGACAGGGCAGCTGTCCGCGTCTGGCCCTGGGAGGCGTAGGAACGGGCGCATCGCCCGTCCAGCTGGACCTCCAGGTCGTCCTTGTGGGGCCCGGAGAGGCATTGCCTGCTGGATAGCTCCGCGTAGCAGTGCTCCTCCTGGTGGGCCAGCAGCTGCCCCACCAGCTGCTGGTGCCCCCCGAGGGGGTCCGTGACGGTTTTAACCGTCTGGTACGCCAGCGTCAGCTCCTCCCGGCCGCCGGAGCACTCGCTGTGGGCCGTTGCGGCATAGGAGGCGAGCAGGCCGGCAAACCTGGCCCGGTAGTGGATCAGCACCGCCCCCGTCTCCGCCATGCGCAGGTTGAAGTCCGGCAGCGTGGCGACCAGGTCCGGCCGCTCCCCGCAGTCCCGCAGGATGCGGGTCTTGTGCTCGTGAAGCCGCTGGTACTCCGCCAGGGCCGCCGCATAGCGCGGCCGGAGCTGGCACAGGGATATGTCCAGAAACCGGCGGCGCGCAGCCGGGCCGTCCCGAATCAGCTGGAGGTCTTCCGGGCAGAAAAAGACCGTGTTGAGGATCTGGCTCAGCTCTGCGGCCGTCCTGGCCGGCGCCTTATTGATGGTGATCCGCTTTTTCCGCCCGTAGCCGGCCTCAATGCGGCTGAGGAAATCCCGGTCCCTGGTGTGGATGGACGCCTCCAGCCGGTAGCCCTCTTCCCCAAAGCGGATCAGCTCCCGTTCGCTGCGGGTGCGGTGGGACCTGCCGCAGGATAGGCAGACCATCGCCTCCAGGAGGTTTGTCTTCCCCTGGGCGTTTTCCCCGCAGATGACGCTGCACACCGGGTCAAAATCGATGCGCTGGAGGGCGTAGTTGCGGAAATTTTCCAGGCAAAGTGCGTCAAGGCGCATAGGCGATCTGGTATTGCCGTCCTTGAAAGACAATCGTATCTCCAGGGCGGAGCTTTTTCCCCCGCTGGAGGCAGGTACTGCCGTTGACCTGGACCTGCCCGTCTTGGATGAGGCATTTTGCCGCCCCGCCGGAGGGGGTCAGGCTGGCCAGCTTCATGGCGTCCTGGAGGCGGATAAATTCTGTGGTAATGGTAATTGTTTCCATAGCTAGTATACCCAATCAGTTGCTTTTTAGGCGCACGGGCAGGACCATGTAGAGAAAATGCTCCTCGCCCTCCACGGGGGTGATGATACAGGGGGAGATCCCGGTGTTCAGCTCAATGCGCACCTGGTCTGCTGGGGCATATTTCAGGGCTTCCATCAAATAGCGGTTGTTGAATCCGATCTCCAGCCTTCCGCCGTCCCCGTTGACAGGGCAGACGTCCTTCGCCTCGCCGTTGCCGGTCTTGGCCGACATAAGGACCTTGTTCTCGTCAAACATGCACCGGATCGGGCTCTTCTGCTTGTCGGAGATGACAACGCTGACACGGTCGATGGAGTTCATCATCATCTTGGTCTCCGCTACGACGGTGATGGGGTTTGCCCTGGGGATTGCGGCCTTGTAGTCCAGGAATTCGCCCTCCAGGCGGCGGCAGATCAGCTGGGTAGGGCCGACCTCGAAGAGGAGGTGCCGGTCGCCCAGGGTGATGGCGGCGCAGTCGTCAACGTCCTCGCAAATTTTTTCTACCTCGTTGAGGGCCTGTCCGGGGGCCACAAAGCGGAAGACGCCGCTGACCTGCTCCAGGGGCTCCCGGCGCAGCGCCAGGCGGAAACCGTCTACGCTGACCATCGTCAGGCTGTCATCCCCGATTTCAAAGAGGGAGCCGGTATGGATGGGGCGTACCTCGTCAGTGGATACGGCGAAGGAGGTCTCTGCGATCATGGCCCGGAGGGTTTTCTGTGGGATGCGGAAGGAGTATTGATCCTCTACCTCTGGCAGCTCCGGGTAGTCCTCAGCGGAGAGGGCCAGGATGTGATAGGAGGCGTCGCCGCAGGTGACGTTGACATTCCAGTTCTCGTCGGAGGAGAAAATGACAACGTCGTCGGGCAGGCGGCGGATGATGTCTCCAAATAGGCGGGCGGAGAGGACCAGGGAACCCTCCTCGGTGACGTCGGCCTCCAGGCTTCTGCGGATTCCTGTCTGCATATTGTAGCCAGAGACAGTCAATGTGCTCCCAGCCTGGAGTAGTACGCCCTCGAGAGCAGGGATGGAGCTTTTTGCAGCGACAGCCCGGGAGGCTGTGTTGACAGCGGCTTGCAGAAGGGCTTTTTCACAGGAAAACTTCATGGTCTTGTTTCCTTTCTATTTTTCCGGCAGGAGGGAATATCCGCCGGTTAAGAAGCATAAGGATAGTTATTTTTAGAAGTAGGGGCAGTAGGGCGAAACTTTGTGGATAAAGGGGAAAAACCGTTGAGACTGCTGGAAAAAACAGGGGAAGTGGCTGTGTGGAAATCAGAGGAGGTTGTCCACAGATTTCCACAGGTAAAAAAGCTGTTTCTTTTTTCCACAGGCGATGTGTAAAATGTTTTGTTGGGATTGTGGAAAACTTGGGGGAAAATGTTGAAAGAGGTCGGTGCCCCCGGGCGGCTATTTGGTGGAGTTGATGTTGGTGATGATTGCCTTGACGGTCTCGGCGTAGGTGGGGTCGCTCTTCATTTTTTTCTCTACTTTATTGATGGAGTTGAGGACGGTGGAGTGGTCGCGCCCGCCAAAGACCTTCCCTGTCTCGTCCAGGGAGAGGCTGGTCATGCGGCGGATGAGGTACATGGCGATCTGCCGGGCGTTGAGGGAGTCGCGGCTGCGGGATTGTCCTTTGATCTGCTCCTCCTCCAGGCGGAAATACCGGCAGATCTCCTTGATGATGCTGTCAGGTGTGATGATGAATTCGCTGGAGCGGCTCATATCCTGAAGGGCCCTGTCTACAGTGGCGGTGTTGACCTCCACGCCGTCCAGGTCCTTGAATGCCTTGATCTTCTTCACCGTGCCCTCCAGCTGGCGGACGTTGGCGGTGATCTTGGAGGCTATATAGTTGGCGATCTCGTCGCTGAGGATAAAGCCCAGCTGGGCGGCCTTATTTTTCAGGATAGCCACCCGTGTTTCCAGCACAGGCGGCTGGACGTCCGCCATGAGGCCCCACTCGAAGCGGGTGCGCAGGCGGTCGTCCAGCTGGGCCATCTCGTGAGGAGGCCGGTCAGAGGTCAGCACGATCTGTTTTTTGCTCTCGTAGAGGGTGTTGAAGGTGTGGAAGAACTCGTTCTGGGTCTCCACCTTGCCGGCGACAAACTGGATATCGTCCACCAGCATCAGATCCGCCTCCCGGTACTTGGTGCGGAAGTCCCCCGCTTTACCGGAGCGGACGGATTCGATAAAGTCGTTGATGAATTCATCACCCTTGATATAGAGGATCTTCGACTGGCGGTTTTTCTCCCGGATGACGTGGGCGATGGCGTAGAGCAGGTGGGTTTTCCCCAGGCCGGAGTCCCCGTAGATAAACAGGGGGTTGTAGTGCTGGCCGGGGGCATCTGCCACAGCCCGGGCGGCGGAACAGGCCAGGCGGTTAGACGGGCCGATTACGAAGGTGTCAAATGTGAATTCTCCGCTTTCCATCAGGGAAGTGGGCTTCTCTGCCTCATTGCTCTGATACCGTTTGAGGCCGTCGTCGTCCAGGAGGCGTACCGTCATGTCGGCGGAGAAGATGTCCTTCAGCCCTGCTTCGATGTTTGGGAGGAAACGGTCCTGGATGTTGCTGCGCTTAAAGGAGTTGGGGCAGTGCAGGATCAGGTTGTTTCCCTCCAGCGCCACCACGGTGGTTTCGTCGAACCAGGTTTTTATGGTGGTTTCGGACAGATCTTCCCGCAGTCTGGCAAGAATCATCGACCAGATATCGGAAACAGATTGCATAGAAGCTCTTCCTTTCTCTGTTAATCTCTCTTATCTGCCTGTCAAAAGATACTGAGAGTAGTATAACAAAAAACAGGGGGAATTGCAATATAGATACATATTCTAATAGTAACAAAAAAGGCAGGGGCCCACAGCAGCTTGCTTGCCATAGGCCCCTGCTTCTCCTGGCAGGGGAGGGGGGTCCGTTATTTTTCCGCCAGCAGCTTGGTCAGCTCTGCCATAAAGGTGTGGATATCCTTGAACTGCCGGTAGACGGAGGCGAAGCGGACATAGGCGACCTCGTCCACCTCCCGCAGCTTCTCCATGACCTGTTCGCCCACCATGTCGGTGGTGATCTCCCGCTCCAGGTTGTTTTGCAGGTTCTGTTCGATCTCCTCGGCCATCTGCTCCAGCCGGGCCAGGGGGACGGTGCGCTTTTCGCAAGCCCGCAGCATACTGCCCAGTACTTTGTTTCGGTCGAAGCTTTGACGGCTGCCGTCCTTTTTGATCACCACCATCGGCAGGGACTCCATGGTTTCATAGGTGGTGAACCGCCTTTCGCAGGCCAGGCATTCCCGCCGGCGGCGGATGCTGTTCCCCTCGTCAGCGGGGCGGCTGTCGACTACACGGCTCTCCTTGTAGCCGCAATAGGGACATTTCATATTTGGGCCCTCCTTTTCACACAGTAGAGGAAGACGGTGGGATGCACCGTTTCCGCTTATGGACTACTATATCACGCCTTTTCTGAAAAAGATACCCAATTTGATGAATTTTTATATATCATTACCGATTAAGCTAAGGGGACAGGGGCTCTTCCTCCCGGAAGGTGTAAACGATGCACCGCCGCCCCTCCACCTGCTCCACCCGGCCCAGGCAGAACAGGGCCTCCAGGGGAAAGGGCTTGCCATCCTCCAGAGGCAGGGCCAGGACCAGCAGGCTGCCTTCCCGCCGCCACCAGGCCCGTCCGATTGGCCGCAGACGGCTTTGCAGGAACCGCCCCTGAAACAGCTGGGCAGGGCAGCACGTCTCCCGCCACGCGGCCTGCTGGAAGTGGAAGGAGCATCTTGCCTCCCCGCGGCGCAGGGGCCCAATGCCCGCCAAATCCCTGCTGTACAGTTTCCTGCAAAGCCCCAGCCCTGCGCCCTCCGGCGCCAATACACCCAGCATCAGCTCCCCGCTCTCACCCCGCAGGACCGCCCGGTATAGCCCGTCCCCCGGGTCTTCCATGGACGCGCGGATCTCCGTGCGCCCCCCCTCGCTGCGGAGGGTGATTTCCCCCCGGCAGACGTCCTGACAGTATAGCTTGAGCCGCTCCATCCGCGCTCACTCCTCTCTGGACATGGTATGCAGGGGCACAGGACGGCATACGCCCTTTTTGAGAAAAAAAACCGCCCATTCCTGCGAATGGGCGGGGGAGAGAGAGGGGGTTATCCTTTTACAGCCGCCATCAGCTTTCGCTTGTCCCTGGCGGGGCTGGACAGCCTCCGGCAGCAGTGGAAGTAAGCGGGGACCAGGAAGAGGTCTGCCAGAATCCACGCGGCAGGGGAGGCGAAGCAGGCGACGGTGAAGCCCAGGGTAGGCACCAGGAAGGCCAGAGCGGCCCGCCCGATCATCTCCAGCACACCCGCCAGGGTGGCCAGAGGGGAGAAGCCCATGCCCTGGATCATGAAGCGGAAGATATTGACCAGGGCCAGGGGAAAGAAGAACGCGGCGCTGGTGATCAGATATTGCCGGGCCAGGGGCAGCAGGGAGACGCTGCCGGCGTCCAGAAACAGCATACTCAGGGGCTCAGAGAAGAGCAGCAGCACGCCCAAAGCCAGCAGGGAATAGGCCGCGCCCAGAATCACGCAGGCGCGCATCCCTTGGTGGAGGCGTTCCCATTTGGCAGCGCCTACATTCTGCCCGCCGTAGGTTGCCATCGTACAGCCCATGGCGTCAAAGGGGCAGCACAGGAACATGGAGACCTTGCTGCCTGCTGTGACGGCGGTGACATACATGGTCCCGAGACCATTGACAGCGGTCTGAATCATTACGCTGCCGATAGCGGTGATGGAGTACTGGAGCCCCATGGGCAGGCCCATCAGGCAGAGCTCCCCCATCCGGCGGCTGTTCCAGCGCCAGTCGGCACGTTCTGTCCGCAGAATCGGGTAGCCCCGCACCATCCGTACCAGGCATCCAATCCCTGCCAGAGCCTGGGCCAGGACGGTGGCCAGGGCCGCGCCGAAGACGTCCATATGGAACGTGAGGATCAGCACGATATCCAGCACAATGTTGACCACAGATGAGATAATCAGCCACACCACCGGCGTACGGCTGTCACCCAGGGAGCGGAGGACGCCGGCGCAGAAGTTGTACAGGAAATAGGCCGGCAGGCCGGCAAAGATGGTGCCGATATAGGCGTGGGCCCGCTGGTAGATGTCCTCCGGCGTGTTCATGGCGGTGAGGATGTTGTCACACAGCAGGACGGTGGAGGCAGTGAGCGCAGCGCCGATAGCCAGGCAGAGCCAGACGCCGCTGGCTACATACCGGCGCAGCTCCTGGTGGTTCTGTGCGCCAAACTGCTGGGCCACGGGGATGGCGAAGCCGCCGCAGGTCCCGGCGCAGAAGCCCACGACCAGGAAGTTGATCGACCCCGTGGAGCCGACAGCGGCCAGGGCCGCGCCGCCCAGGGTTTTGCCCACAATCGCGGTATCCACCACGTTATAGAGCTGCTGGAACAGGTATCCGAACAGCACCGGGATGCCAAAGCTGAGGATCAGCCGCATGGGGCTGCCCTTTGTTAAATCCTTTGTCATAAAAAAACACCTCTTTTGCTTTACACAGGTTGCTCTGGAAACTCTAGCTGATTATAGACGGTTCTGCCAAAAATGCAAGCGTCATTTTAGGCAAGCTTACTAAATAGAAAGGAAAAACCTTGTGCAAAGTGCAAAAAAGACGCCCAGGAGAGGGCGTCTCCTGGGCGTGCCTATGTAGGATGTGCTTACTTCATGCCGGCGGTGATGATGGCCATCTTATAGACCTCCTCGGCATTGCAGCCGCGGGAGAGGTCGTTGATGGGGGCGTTGAGGCCCTGGAGGATGGGGCCGTAAGCCTCGTAGCCGCCCAGGCGCTGGGCGATCTTATAGCCGATGTTGCCGGCCTCAATGCAGGGGAAGACGAAGGTGTTGGCGTACCCGGCCACCTTGCTGCCGGGGAACTTCAGCTGGCCGACCGTGGGGCTGACAGCTGCGTCAAACTGCATCTCACCGTCAATAGCCATCTCGGGGGCCAGCTCCTGGGCCACCTTGGTGGCGGCAGCGGAGAGGCCGACGGTAGCGCCCTTGCCGGAGCCCTTGGTGGAGAAGCTGAGCATGGCGACCTTGGGATCAATGCCGAAGAACTGGGCGGTCTTGGCGGACTCCACGGCCACCTCCGCCAGCTTCTGGGCAGCGGACACGGTCACATTGCCCTCCTTGTCCACGCTGTCCTCATAGGAGATGTTAATGGCGCAGTCACCCATGCAGAGCATCCGCAGGGCCTCGTCGCCATCGTCCCGCTTGAGGATGAAGCAGGAGGAGACCAGGTGTGCGCCGGGCTTGGTCTTGATGAGCTGGAGGGCGGGGCGGACAGTGTCGGCGGTGGAGTAGGTGGCGCCGCCCAGCAGGGCGTCGGCCTTGCCCAGCTT